>PUOW01000040.1 GCA_003552185.1 Spirochaetaceae bacterium | reverse complement strand
GTTCCGGCCGCCGAGCGCGCCGCGCGCGCCGCCGCGGCGCGCCGCCGGCTCGAGCGCGAGTACTCGATAGCGGCGGTCGCCGAGCGCTACCGGCAGCTGCACGCCGAGGCCTTTGCTCCGCATCTCACTCGCTGAAAAACAGCGGCTCCTGCTCGTCGCCCGACCCGCCGGCCGACCCGCCGGGGGCCGCCCGGTCGCCGGCCGGGCTGGCAGCGCCGCCGCCCGACGCGCGCCCGAACTCGTAGGCCACGGTGCGCCGTAGCGCCTCGCCAAGCGGAACCGGGGCGAGAAAGCCGCTTTGGTGCGCGCGGCAGGCGAACTCGGTGGTAGCGCAGAACTTACGCACGCGAACGCTACTCAGCGGCAGGCCGCGGCGCGTGAGCGCGGCGGCACCGTCGGCCAGGTAGCCGAGAGCCAGGCCCACGGGGTACGGCACGCGAAAGCCGACGCGCGTGGGCCTGCCGAGCTCGGCGCGCACGGTCTGCACGAGGGTGTTCATATCGAGGTCGGGCTTGTCGATGTAGTTGTAGGTATGCACGCCGGGGCCGAAGCCGAGTGTGTGCTCGATGAACGCGGCCACGTTCTCGACATAGGCCATGGATTTGCGGTTGCGGCCGTTTCCAATCATCACGAAGCGCCCCGAGGCGATTTGGTTCAGCAGGTTGTACACATTGCCGCGATTGCGCTCGCCGAACACTACGGTGGGCCGCACAATCGTGAGGCTGCGCCGCGCGGGGTCTTCGGCTTGCCAGGCGCGGTACACCTCCTCGGCCGCCCACTTGGTGCGCCCGTAGTCGTTGAAGTACGCGATCTCGCCGGTTTCGTCGGTTCCCGGCGGCGCAAAACCGTAGACCGCCACGGTGCTGGTAAACACCAGCCGCTCGAGCCCGAGCTCGCGCGCGAGGCGGCAGACGTTCCGCGCGCCTTCCACGTTTACCTCGTCGTAGAGCCGCCGCGGGCGCACGTCGTCGCGGTGCTCGGCGGCAAGGTTCACGATTGCGGGCCCCGCGCCGGACTTGCGCGCGCGTTTACCGGCGTTGTCGCCCGCGGGCTCGCTCCCGTCGTCATCGCCGCGCGCACCCGCGCGCTTGTCAGCGCCTTCCGCCCCGCGCGCGTGCTCAAACGCGGTGCGGAGCTCTTCCGGGCGGCGGAGGTCGGCGCGGTGGGTGCGGTCTGGAAATGCTACGCTCGGCGCCTTGTCGATGATCGCGAAGCTGCGGCCTGCGGCGTGAAGCCGCCGGCACAGCCGCGTACCGATAAAGCCCGAGCCACCCAAAACGTATGTCATGCTGTGTGTTACCTCGTGCGGCACCGAGTATAGCGCGCGCGGCTGTGTTGACTCAATCGAGACAATCGGCGTATGCAAGGGAAAGAACAATGCAGACGGCGAACGACACGAACGGCGCACGGCCGCACGAACAGCTCGTTGTTGTGGCGGCAAACACGGCGTGGTATGCCTACAGCTTTCAGTCGGCGGTGCTTAAGATGCTACTCGAGGAAGGCTATGCGGTGGCGGTTGCGGCTCCCGAGGATGAGTACGCGGCCCAGATCGTTGCGCTCGGCTGTCGCTTTGTTCCAATTCGGCTGAACAGCAAGAGTACCAACCCGCTTACCGAGCTCAAGACGCTCGCCGGATTCTTTCTGCTGTACCGCAGGCTGCGCCCGGCGGCGGTGCTGCACTACACGCCGAAGCCCAACATCTACGGCGCGCTCGCCGCCCGCGCGCTCGGCATCCCAACCGTGAGCAACATTGCAGGGCTCGGCAACGCCTTTGTGAAAACCGGTCTGCTCAGCCGGGTGGTGAAGCTACTGTATCGCGCCTCGCAGCGCGCGGTGATTCGGGTGTTTTTTCAAAACAGCGACGACATGCGGATGTTTATCGATACCGGCATCTGCCGCCCGGAACAGGCCGGCCTGCTTCCGGGCTCGGGAGTTGATCTCGAGCGCTTCGCGCCGCCCGAGGACACGCCCGCCGGAACCACCGCCCGCGCACACCGGCCCACCGAGGGCCGCCCGACCGGCCGAGCAGGCGCTCCTCAGCCGGTGCGGTTTGTGCTGATCGCGCGGCTGTTGTGGGATAAGGGGGTGGGTGAGTTCGCCGAGGCTGCGGCGCTGGTGCGCGCGCGCTACCCGCAGGCGGAGTTTCAGTTGGTGGGTTTTGTGGATCACAACAACCCCAGCGCGGTTCCTGAGGAGATGCTGCGCAGGAAGCAGGCCGAGGGTGTGCTCGAGTGGGTGGGGCGACAGGACGACGTGAGGCCGTTTATCGCCGAGGCCGACTGTGTGGTGCTGCCGTCGTACTACCGCGAAGGCACGCCGCGCAGTTTGCTCGAGGCCGCCGCGATGGCGCGTCCGCTGATTGCAGCCGACAGTATCGGCTGCCGCGAGCCGGTGGAAGACGGGGTCACCGGGCTGCTCTGCCGGCCGCGCGACGCGGCCGACCTTGCCGAAAAAATGACGCAGATCATTGAACTCGGCGCCGAGCAGCGCGCCGCGATGGGCCGCCGCGGGCGCGAAAAAATGCGCCGCGAGTACGACGTGCGCATCGTGACCGGGCGTTACCGCGACACGCTGCGCGCCGCGCTACCGCACCGGGGTGCGCCCGGCTCGGCTTTGCCGCGGCCTTAATCAGCGCTCAAAACTCGTAGCCGAACAGCTCCATCTCGCGCGCGAACGCGCGCTCGCATTCTTGGCGCAGGGCTTGGTCGTAGTACTCGCGGTAGCTGCGTTTGGGTCGTACGTTGCCTTTGGTGTGCGGGAGGTCTCCGTCCCACGGGATCTCGAGCCGATGAAACACCGCCTGCAGCTCGGAATGCAGGTCCTCGAAGCGATACACATGATCGACCGCCAAGGTTCCGTTTATTTCGTAGAACGGGCGGTTTGAGAAGTTGCCGCCGTTTACGGCTCGAATACGCTTCCGGTCGCCGCTGATTACCGCACGCGCAAACTCGGCGAAGCTCGGCGGCGATTCGCCGCGCTTCTTGTCCCAGCGCTTTATGCGCCAGTGATAAAACGACACGAGCCGGTCGAACGGGTTGCGCTCAAAGCAGAAGGTGTAGTAGGCGTTACAAAGGGGATTACAACACTGTGGCTAAGTACTCGCTGCTGACGCGCAGAGGGCGACAGAGGCGCATGAAGCGGCTTCGCGATCTGGTGTCGCTTACGCGCTTCAGCAAAAAGACGAATAGGCTGTTTGAGCCTGCGGTGTGGCGCCGCATGCTGAGCGCCGAGAAACGCGCGCGAGGCGAGCACAACCCGGGGGCGCACCCGGGCTACCTGGGCCTCGGGCGCAGCGTGGTGCGCGCCGATTATCTGCGGCGGTTCGCCGACGGCTACGCTCCGACACGCGACGGCTCGGCCCCGTGGGTGGTGTCCGACTACGGCAAAGCCAAGAACGCGCTCATTCGAGCCGGCATCAAGCTCTTAGCGCGCGCCGGGGGGCCGGTGCGACGGGCGTTCACGATTTCGGGGCTCAATGCGCTTTCGGCCGAGGTGGTGCTGATTATGCGCAGCGTGCGTCTGTTTTACCTGGAGGCCGGGCTCACCGCCAAGGTTGCCAAGACCGGTCGCGAGCGCAAGGTTGCGCGCGAGATCGAGTTTAGGACCGAGGTGCTGCAACAGCAGAACCTGCTGAACACCCCGCCGATTGTGGCGCACGGCAGCGGACACGACTGGTTTCTAGAACGCATGCTTACCGGCCGCGTTGCGACCGCGGCCGACGCCCCGCGCCTACTGAGCGAGCTCTCGCCGATGCTCGCGAAACACTACGAGCACAACCTCGGCGAGCACCCGCCGGCCGAGACCTATTGGGGTAGCACCGAGGCGCCGGAGCTCGAGCCGCTGCGCGGCAAACGCCTGGTATACGCGCTTGGCCACGGCGATCTGCGGCTCTACAACATCTTTGTGGAGCCCGACGGGGCGTTTACGATCATAGACTGGGACTCGGCCGAGCTCCGCCCGGTTGCGCTCGATGTACTCAGGCTTGCCTCGCTCACGCCGGAGCTCACCGCGTTCTGGAACGCCTGGCTCGAGCGCCAAACCGGCGGCAAGCCCACTGTAACGATTGAGGAGATGCGCCTCATCGCCACAGCGTGCCGCTGAGAGCCGACCGCCGCCGGGCGCGCCGCCCGGCGCGCCGTGCCGGGTTCAAAGCGCGTCGCGCAGCAGCAGCCGGTACAGCGGCAGCCCGAGCGCGCCCACCACGCGAAGCCGGCGCGGCGCCTCGGTGCGCCAGCTCCAGTCGGGGCGAAGCGTAATCGCCTCGGCACGGCTCATGCGGTTGCCGTTGATCTGAAAGCCCGGCTCAAGCGGCCGTTCGGCCGAAACCGCAGCCTGCAGCTCGCCGAGGTCGAGCCCCAGCGCCGAGCCGAGCGCGCCGAGCTGCGGCAGAGGGTTTGAGACAAAGCGTTCGTAGCCCACAATTGCGTAGGCAGAGCAGCGGCCCGCGCCGCCGGGGCGATACAAGCGCCGGGTCTGCAGATTGGAAATCACCCAGGCGCCGAGGGTCTTCAGTCCCAGAAACATGCGTTTCTTGCGCCGGGCCTTTTTGTAGAGCGAATACAGCACCGCGCGGGGGTCGCGCACAAGGTGAACAACCGCAACATCGTGCCCGGCCTCGGCCAGCAGCGCCGGCCTCCGGACACTGGCGAACGCGGTCTTGGAGCTGTCTACCAGCACCCGGGCGCCATCGGCTTCCTCGGCCGCCGCGAAAAAGCTGCTCCAGAACGCGTGATGCGCGGCCGAAGCGGGGGTGGGATGGCCGCGCCCCGCCACGCCGCGTCGCGCCCCTCCTTCCACGCCGCCGCGTTCCACGCGTCCGCCCGCGCCGCCCGCCCCGCCCGCGCGGCGACTACCGGCGCAGCGAGTGGGAGCGCCGGTCTCCAGGGCGGCTACGGCGGCGCGGTGGGGCTCGGGCAGTTCGGCGAGGAGCGCTTCAACGGCGCTTCGAAGCGGGCGGCGGTGCTCGCCGGCGCAGGGGCGGCTTCGGGTGAGCACGCCGGGGTCGGTGAGCACGGTATTCGCCTCGCCGAGGTTGAGCGCGCCGGGGGCGTTTCCGAGTAGAATGCCGAGAATGGTTGAGCCGCTATGTCCGTAGCCTGCTACGTACACGATCTGAGACACCGCTATACACCACCTCTTCGAATGTTTGCACCCAGGCCTCGAGGGTATAATGCTCGGCCACGCGGCGGCGGGCGGCCGCGCCGTAGGCGGCGAGCTCCGACGGATTGCCGCAGAGCCGCGCAAGATGGTCGCGCAGCTCGGCGCGCGACTCGGTTGCAAACACCAACCCGCTTTCGCCCTCCACAAAGCAGCACTTCGACCATACGGTATCGCTACAGATAACCGCAAGGCCGTTTGCCATCGCCTCGAGCACTACCATCCCGAACGGCTCATCGCGCGACGGCAGCACAAATAGGTCGTGCGCGGCGTAGATCTCGTTCATGCGGTGGTACGGCACCGAGTACTCGAGCGTTACCGCGTCGCTCAGCCCACGCTCGGCCGCCGCCGCGCGCACGCGCTCGGCCCCCACCGACTGCGGCTTGCCGCCGCCGACAAAGGTGAGCGTTACCTCGCGCTCGAGCCCACCGGCCGCGTAGGCGTCGGCGAGCGCGTGCACCAGCCACTCGGGGCGCTTTCGCTCGTTACCGTACGACACTACGCAGAGCACCCGCACCGCCCGCCCCGGCCGCGGCGGCCCCGGCGGGCGGCCCGGCGGCAGCTCAATAGGGTACGGAAGAAACCGCGCCCCTCGGATGAGGCCGTTACGCGGCGCCTCACCGCGGCGCACCGTGGTGGTAATTGAGCCGATATGCCCAATGAGCCGCGCGCCGAGGCGCTTCAGGCGATGGTCGGTATCGGGCGGGCGATTGCGCCACAGCACCCAGCGCGCGCCCAGGATGCGCGCGAGCTGCGCGGCAAGGAGCGGGCCGAGGCGCGGCTTCTTGATCACCACTACCTGAGGCCGAAAGGTTCGAAGCACGTGCCAGAGCCGCCGCGGGTTCGGGAGCGCGCGTCGGTGTACCGCCTTGGCGCCGCGCCGACCGGCGAGGGCCGCGCTCCAGCCGAGGTACGGCACAAACTCAGGCTCGAGCAAGGGGTCGGGCCGCTTGGTTCGGCTTTTGTGATGCACAATCATCGCGACCTCGTGGCCGCGACGCTGCAGCGCGGCGACGATACCGCGCGTGTTGTTGTGAAACCGCTTTTGTATGATGAGAACGCGCACTGCCGTAACCTCTGCCCGATGTTGCGACAGTATAGCAGAGCGGGCTATACTTGCGCCAATGCTGAAAAAGCCACGGGAGCTGGGCGTGCTCCTGCTCGATCTGCTCGACAAACTCGGCATTGCGGTCGGCACGCCGGAACGCAACGAACAGGGCCTTGCGCGGAGCTTCTACGTCCCGATTGAGCACTGCATGACCGGCTACGGGTTCGGCTACGGGCCCTGTGCCTTCAACCCGTTCGTGGAGCAGATAAAAGCCTACGAGGCCGGACGCGAGCGCGACCCCAACGGCTCAACGCTCGAGCGCGTGGTACGCGGCTTTCGGCCCGAGACCGTGGCCGAGGCAGTGTTCGGCCGGGGGGCCGATCGGCTGCCGCCGGAGCTTCGCGGTGCGGCGATTACGCGCATGCCGTTCCCCCGCCGCCGTACGCCGCTTCGCGTACCGGGCCATCCCCTGCCGTGGACCCGGCCGAGCAAGCTCTACCCACCCGACACCTCCTTTCGCGAGAACTGGGGAAACGGAGCGGTAGGAGGGCATTTTCGTCGTACCATAGAGACTTATATCAGCATTCGAGACCACGGCTACCGCCCGCCGGAGGCGCACGGGCGGAAAATCACGCGGGCGCTCATTGCGGTGGTGTGCCTCAAGCGCTTTGAGGAGGCGCGCTACATCGTGATAAGCGGGCATCATCGGCTTGCCGCGCTGGCGGTGTTGGGCCGGCGCCGCGTGCCGGTTGCGCTTACCACCTATCACGTTCCCATAGCCGATTACGAAAACCGCGCGAACTGGCCGGTGGTGCGCCACGGCGTGTACGATGAAGAAACCGCCGGCCTGGTGGCCGAAAGTTTCTTTCAAGACGACGGCCGAGCCAAGGCGCAGAGCTTCGGGCTCATATAGCGAACCCTATGCGTATTCTGTTTGTGCTGAAACGCTTTCACACCTACCAGTACTTCTCGGTTAAGGCGCTATTGGATCACGGGCACGAAGTGCAGATACTGGTTCAGCGCGTGGCCGCGGGCGAGGAACACTCGCTGGTGAAACCCACGGTGCTGCCCCCGGCGGCGCTCACGCAGCTCATACAACGGCTGATACCGGGCCGTAAGAACCGGAGCATGTTCCGCATGCGCTACGGGATGGCCTCGCCGGTAGCTCTGTGGCGCGCGATGCGCGCGTTTGAGCCCGACCTGGTGCTGCTCGGCAAACTGCGCGGGTTTGCCGCAGGCGCGGCCTTGATCGCGGCGCTGCAGCGCAGGCGGCGCGTATTGTTCGACTACACCCCGGCGACCAAAGAACGCTTCGGGCCGCTGCGGAGCATTGTGCGCGCGGTAGGCATTGAACCCAAGGCGCGCTTTTCGCTGGTGAGCGGCTTGAGCGGCCCCGAAAAGCCGTTTCGGCTTTCAAACGGTGTGTACCACATTCCGCCTGCAATTGAGCCCCCTGATGAACCTCCCCCTCCCCGGCCTCGTTCCCCCCGACGCACCAGGCTGTTGTGCGTGGGCGGCTACGCGGTAGAACGCAAGCGCCACGATCTGCTGCTCGAGGCGTTCGGCCGGCTCGCCGAGCGCTATCCGCTGGAGCTGGGGTTTGTGGGCGGCGGCAGCCCCGAGCACCCCCGTGTGCAGGCGCTCAAGGCCCGTGCCGAACAGCTGGGGCTTGCCGATCGGGTGGAGTTTCGCTTCAACCTGCCGTATGCCGAGGTAATGCGCACCTACCTCGCCTACGACGTCTTTATTCTGCCGGCGCGCGATGAGCCGTTTGGGGTGGTGGTGCCGGAGGCGATGGCCTACGGCATGCCGATAATCTGTAGCGACAGCTGCGGCTCGCGCGATAGTTTAGAGCTTGGGGTAAACGGCGAACTCTTCAAGACCGACGACCTCGCCGACCTCACATCCACTATTGAGCGCTTGGTGGCCGACCCTGAGCGCATTAGAGCGATGGGCGCGGCAAGCAGCCGCATCATCGCCGAGCGGCACCTCCCGAGTGTATACAACGAGCGGCTCATGCAGATTGCGGCCGATATAGACGCAAAGCGGGCGGGCGAGCGATGAAGCGCCATGCCGAGGCGGCCGCCGGTGCGCTTGCCGCGGCGGGTGCCCGGCTTCGGTGCCGGAGCGTTGCGACAGCCGCGCTTCGCGCGCTTCCACGGGCGCAGGCGCACCGCGTGCTCGGCCCGGTCGCCGAGCTCAGGCTAAACCCCATGCAGATAGCGGGCGAAACGCGAATTGGAGCACCGGCCAAGCGCCTGCTGGTGGCCGGCGGCGACTGGGACCTGGCCGCAGAGCCCATTGAAGCTACCGCCACGCACCGATTGATGGAGATGCTCATCCAGTACCGCGGCCGCTACGCGGAAAGCGCGGTGTATAAAGAGATGGCGGGACGCATTGCCGCACGAGGCAGGCTCAAGACCAATATTGAGCTTCGTTCGCTCGAGGAACTAAACGCCTACATGGCCTCGCGCCTTGCCCTAATTGAGGAGCTTGAGACCGGCAGGCTTCACGCAGCGGTGGCCGACCCGGTAGGCGTTGCGCTCGGGCGGAGCGGGCGCGTGCTCCGCTGTGGAGACGGCCGGCACCGCCTCTCGGCGGCGCGCCTGCTGGGGCTAACTGAGGTAACGGTGCGCGTAGAGCACCTGCACCCCGAACTCGTAGCCGCGGCCGCGCGCCGGGGCGGTAGGCTTCCGCAGGCGCTTCAGGCCGAGATCTCAGAGCACACGCAGGCCCAGCTCACACCTCCCACCGCGGGCGAGCTTTTGGGCGAATGAGGAAACTCGGGTGACGCTCGCGGGGCGCTTACCGGCGGGCCGAAACACCGCCGAGCGCCGCACGCAGCAAAGCGAGCGTACTGTATGCAAACTGTATTGGAGGCCCGAAGGCCGGCGTTACCGCGGTAGGCGCGGCTGTTGCCGTAACGAGCGTTTTACCTCGGTCACCACCGTGGAAGCGGTGGTTTCGAGCTCTTCAAGGGTGTTGTTCGGCAGCCGAAGGAAGCGGAGGTCGCCTCGCTGAGCCAGGAGACTCGGGATGATATCCTTGCGCGAGCGCGCTGCGGCCTTCCGCCGAGCGTCGGCACTGAGCGAGGGGAGCTCACCGCGCTCGTCTACCACGGTTTCAACGAGGCTTTGCACCACTGCGGCTTCAAACGGCGGCGAGCAGGAACGCGCGTTAAAGCGCTCGGCGAGCGGGAGGATATCGTCTTCGGGCCAGCCGGCGTCCACAAAGCGGCGCGCGAGCGCGCGGAGTTTTTTCTCGCGCTCGGGGCCGTAGGCCACCTTGGTGCTAAGTATCGGCTTGTTGCGCAGTACGCGGCGCTGGTTGGCGATGAGCGGGTCTACCTCCAGCTGCACCACAATATCGCCGAACAACACCCCTTCAACCAGGCGCCGATAGCGGCCCAGCCTTTTGCCGCCCGGGCCAAGCCCGCGCGCCTTGCGGAGCGTCTGAGCCATGCCGTGCCCCAGCACGTGCACGCCCGGGCGCGTGCGCAGATGCGCGAGCCAGGCGGCCTGGCGGAAAAAGGTATGCAGCAGCCACCTGAGGTCGGCCGGCTCGCGCGGGCGC
>PUOW01000030.1 GCA_003552185.1 Spirochaetaceae bacterium | reverse complement strand
CATTTGCAATCCTCAGAAACCGTATTCTTCTCGACGGAGATGAAACGCGCCGTCACCTCTCGTGTATAGGCCAGCTTACTCGACGGTTTGCTGAGACTGCAAGGGCGTGGTAAGATAAAAATCTGGACGACAGAAGTGATGCTCAGGAGTTTTGTTGATGATTAACGCCCGCGAGATTGCCGCGCTGCGCAATGCTATGCAAGCGGTTCACGCCGAAGGGGAGGTCCCGGCCCTCGTCACGCTGCTTCAGGTTGATGGGTCGGCGTACCGCAAACCCGGCGCCAAGATGTTGGTGCGCCCGGATGGGGCAACTACCTGCATGATCTCCGGCGGCTGCCTGGAACCGGAGCTCGCCGAGGTTGCTCGGGAGGTGCTGGCTTCCGGGAAGCCGCGTCGCGTTCGCTACGACCTCAGCGAAGAGGAGGTCTGGGGACTGGGCCTCGGGTGCGGCGGCGCGATTGACCTATATATTGAGCCGCTGTATCACGAAAGTGCCGCGGCCGGCTGGGTGGAGTTGCAGGCTGCCGGAGCGCCGGCGGTGCTCGCGAGCGTGTTCGACAACGACGGTGCGACGCACCGGCTTTTTCGGGAGCGGGATCCGGCCGGAAACGGCGGCGACTCGGAATCGGGGATTAGCGACGGAGTTGCAGCCCGCGCGGCGCAGCTGCTCGAGGCGGGTGGCTCGGCTTCGAGATTGGAGTCGGTCGACGGGCAAGAGGTGTTCTTCGATCTGAGCGCGCCCGTCCCCGAGCTCGTATTGTTCGGCGGCGGTCCCGGCGCGGTGCCCCTCGCAGCCCGGGCGGCTGAGATTGGGTTTCGCGTCATCGTGGTTGACCCGCGTACCTCGGTCGCGAATGCGGCAACCTTCCCGGATGCGGAAATCGTGGCTGCGCATCCGGAACGGTATCCGGAGCTGGTTCCGGTATCGCCTTATAGCCACGTGGTAATCATGAATCACCACCTCGAGCGCGACCGCGAGGCGCTCGTGTACGCTATAGAACACAAGCCCGCGTACGTTGGTGTGCTTGGGCCGCGACGGCGGTTCGAAAAGTTGCTCGATGCACTGGAAGCCGAGGGGCGTAAGCCCGATGAGGATGCGGTTCACCGGGTGCATAACCCGGTAGGGCTCGACATCGGGGCGGAGGGGCCTGAAGAAATCGCATTGAGTATCCTGGCAGAGATTCTCGCGGAACAACGCGGGCACAGCGGGTCGCGGCTGATGGACAAGGGCACCGGCATTCACGAGCGCAGCGCCGGCCACGCCCAGGGCCGCAGCGCCGCGGCGGCACAGAACTGAACCTGTGAGGTGGAGTGTGGAGCACCGTAACGCGGAGCATTTCATGCGCGCTGCGATCGAGCTTGCGGTTGAGAACGTTCGGGCCGGAAGAGGGGGGCCGTTCGCCGCGGTGGTTGTGCGCGACGGGCGGATCATCGCCGAGGGCACCAACACCGTCACAAGCAGTTGCGACCCCACCGCCCACGCCGAGATCAATGCCGTCCGCAACGCCTGCCGCGAGCTCGCCGATTACCAGCTGCACGAGTGCGACATCTACACGACCTGTGAGCCGTGCCCGATGTGTCTGGGCGCACTGTACTGGGCGCGTCCGCGCCGAGTCTATTACGCCGCAACGCGTGATGATGCCGCGACCGCGGGCTTTGACGATGCTTTTATCTACGAGGAGATTCTCCGCGCGTGTGAACAGCGCAGGCTTCCGATGCAGCAGCTCCTGCGTGACGAGGCGCAGGCGAGCTTTGAAGCCTGGACCGCCAAGCCCGACCGGGTGGAGTACTAGTCGCAAGCTCGACCGGGGGCGGGGCTACTAGTCGCAAGGCCGCTCGGGGGCGGGGCTACTCGAGCGCCGGCTCGTCGTCCGGCGCGATTTCAAGCGTGGTAAACGCGAACGCCTCACCGTCGAACAGCCCCTTGTCACTGAGCTTGAGCCTGGGGATGACCGGCAGCGCCATAAACGAGAGGGTCATCAGCGGCGAGCGAAGCCGTGAGCCGAGCGCGTTGGCTGCCCGGTCGAGCTCTTCGTAACGGGCGGCGACGGCGTCGCCCCGGCCGGCGGCCATGAGGCCCGCAATCGGCAGCTCGAGGCAGTCAACCTCCTGCGGCGAGCGCGCGACGGCCACGCCGCCGCCCACCCCCACCACCGCGCCGATGGCTGCGAGGAGGCTCTCGTCGTCGGCCCCTACCGCGACCACATTGTGCGAATCGTGAGCCACCGAGGAAGCTATTGCCCCGCGCTTCAGCCCGAACCCGTGTACCAGCGCCACGGCCGGGTCCGCTTCGGTGTAGCGGTTGACCACCGCGATCTTGAGAAGGTCGCGCGCGGTGTCCGCTTGTAGCGTACCGTCACGTCCGGTTTTTGCATTCGAGAACAAGCGCTCGCCGGTTATGAGTTTGCCGTCATAGGCCTCGATGACGCGCAGCGTGGCGTCTCGTGAGGCGCTGAGCCGCAGGCTCGAAGGCGTGAGCTTGCAGCTGCGAAACACGTTGGGTGTCTCGGGAGCAAGGTAGCTCCACAGTGGTTGGCCTTCGCGCGCCGCACAGGTTCCATCGAGGTAGGTAGCCAGCGGTCGGAACTGCAACAGATCATCGACTACCACAAACGAGGCCCGGTCTCCGGGGCGAAGCAAGCCGGTGTCAATGCCGTAGTGTCGAGCGGGGTTCAGGCAGGCGATCCGCAGTACCGCGATGGGGTCGGCACCAAGAGCGACTGCGCGGGCGGCAATGCTGTTGATATGGCCGACGAGGAGGTCGTTGGGGTGTTTGTCGTCACTGCAGAACATCAGATGCTCGGGCGCCTCGAACAGGAGCGGCGCAAGCGCGTCAAAGTCCTTCGCGGCCGACCCCTCCCTGATCAACACCCACATCCCGGCGGCGAGGCGGTCGCGCGCCTCTTCCAGGGTGGTGCATTCGTGATCGGTGCTTACACCAGCTGCGGCGTAACGCATCACCGCCTCGCCGCGGAAACCGGGAGCGTGGCCGTCGATCGGCTTGCCGGCTCGGCGTGCCGCGCGTAGCTTGGCGAGCAAATCCGGGTCGTCGTTGAGCACGCCGGGTACGTTCATGACCTCGCTGAGATAACCGATCTCCGGACGGCTGAGCAGCTGTTGCACGGCCTCAGCGTCGAGCACCGCGCCTGAGGTTTCAAAAGCGGTTGCCGGAACGCACGAGGGGGCGCCGAACAGAATCGTAAAAGGCGGACGCCGTGCGGCCTCGGCAATCATGTACTCCACGCCGGCGACGCCGAGGACGTTGGCAATCTCATGCGGATCGGAAACGGTGGCGACGGTACCCTGCACTACCGCCCAGCGCGCGAACTCCGCGGGCGGAAGCATGGTGCTCTCCACGTGGATGTGCGCATCGATGAAGCCGGGAATGAGGTAGCGCTGCGGGACATCTGCACGCGGCTCGAACTGGGCAATCCGGCCTTTGATTATGTGTAGCACACCCGGGGTTACCGTGCCCTGCACTACGTCGACCACATGGCCTGCTACCGAGTCCGGCTGGTCCGGAAGACCTTGCTGCGCCGCGTTCACGTGTTGTGCGCTCCTTTGCGTTGAGACAACGGGCACTGTGTGCGTCTAAGTCAAGGAAAGGCCCACGCCGCCTCGAAGAGTAGCTCAAAGATAGCGTGGCCGATCACGAACTGTAAAGGCTCTCCACCCCCCGTTGCGCAGTGGCGATGTCTTTGAGCCCCGTTCCTGTCAACAGAACCACCACCTGTTCGTGGGCGCCGATGCTCGTGTGCCGGCGCAGGTACCCCGCAAAGGCGGCAGCCGCCGCGGGCTCGACGAAACAGCCGCTGGCTGCGGCGAGACGACGCTGTGCGTGCAGAATTTCATCGTCGGACACGAGGACCGTATCGCCGCCGTGACGCCGCAGGCGCTCGACGGCGAAGTAACCGGCTGCCGGCACCCCCACGCTGATGGAGTCGGCGAGTGTGTCCGCCGGAATCGGCTGCTCGAACCCGCCGCGCTGTAGCGCACGGGTAATCGCGGCGCTCCGCTCGGCCTGCACGCACACGATCTGCGGCATCCGGTCGGCCAGCCCTAGCTTCCGAAGGTCCTCGAAACCCTTATAGACTCCGCTGATGATGACGCCGTCGCCGGTTGGAACGAAGACGTGGTCGGGAACGCGGTCACCGAGTTGGCGGAACATCTCGAGCGCGACCGTCTTTTTGCCCTCGATTGTCAGCGGGTTCTCGCCGGTATTGCGCGAGAGAGCGTTGTGGCGGCTGAGGTACTCGCGGCACAGGGTAAAGGCTTCGTCGTATGTGCCGTCCACCTTCTGCAGGTCGGCCCCGTACTGCATTGCCTGCACCAGCTTCGCCCCCGGCGCCGAGGCGGGGAGGTAGAGCCGGATCTCGAGCCCGGCCGCGGCGCCCACGCCGGCCATGGAGCTTCCGGCGTTGCCGGTAGAGGCCACCGCGATTTGCCGGATGTTGTGCCGGCGGGCGAACGCGGCCACCAGGAAACTTGCGCGGTCCTTCAGCGAGCCGGTGGGGTTCAACCCGTCGTCCTTGAGGAACAGTCCGGGGGCCTGAAGCTCGCGCCGCAGACGTTCGGGTCGCCACAGCGGCGTGTTGCCCACCGGGATCGCCGGGAACCAGCTCCGTTCCACCGGCAAGAGATCGATGGGATCCCAATCGGCCTCGGGACGCCCCTCGAGCTCAACCTCCAGAATCCCGCGCAGCGGTCGCTGCGGCTCCTGCTGCGCTGCGCAGTTATCGCATCGAAGGCGCCCCGGTTCAATCGCGTAGGTGGCGCCGCACTCGCTGCAGCGGTAGTGAAAGGTCATCGCACCTCCATGCGCCGCTTCGCCGGCGGAAGCTCCCCCGTCCGGCCGGATTGCGCTATGCTCTGGTCTGGATCACGGTCATTGTAAATCACGATTGTAAATCACGATTGAGTGTGGGGCCAGTACAGGCGCGGTCCGAACCGGTTATAATTGCCGGGCGATGGTGGTTCCGACAACAGTGATTATTCCCGCCGGGGGGCGCTCGGAGCGCATGGGCCGCTTCAAGCCGCTCCTGCCGTTCGGAGAGGGCCGGCTCGTCGATCGGGCGATTGCGAACGCTCGGGCGGTCGCTGAACGCGTGGTGGTCGTAACCGGGTACCGCGGCGATGAGCTTGAGGCGCACCTTGCACGCCGCGCCCGGCCAACCGGCAGCGACCAGTCACCCCCCGATCGCCCAACCGGCAGCGCCCGGCCAACCAGCAGCCACGGGCCAACCGGCAGCGACGGGTTGCGAGTGGTACACAATGAGCACTGGCCACTCGGCATGCTCAGCTCTATTCAGCGCGGCGCCCGCGAAGTTGAAACCGAGTACTTCTTCGTTGCTCCGGCCGACATGCCGCGCCTAACGCCGGATATCTACGCCGCACTCCTGCAACCGCTCCCGCGCTACGCCGCCTTCCCCGAGCATCGCGGGCGGCGCGGTCATCCGGTCCTGATCTCGGCTGCAGTCATCCCACGGCTGCTCGCGGTCGAGGTGGAAGCGTACGGCTCGATGCGCCGTTTTCTCGCCGACTACCCCACTGAAACGCGAAGCGTACCAAACGACGCCATACTCCTCGACCTGGACACAATCGACGAGTACCGCGCCGCCGACAGCTGAGACCCAACAGCCGACAGCCGGCACGCGGTGCTGCGCCGGCGGCGGCAGCAGGCCGCGCACGGCAACCGGGAGCACGGCAACCCTGCAGCGGCACGGGGCGTGGGGCAACCGGCGCGCGTTAATCGCTGCCGACCACGCGCGAGTACCGCTGCGCGGCCAGGCGCTCGAGCGCGACGCGCGGCTTTTCGACGCGTGACAACAGAATTAGCGCGGCGATGATATAGGGCTTCCAACCGGCCTCCCGGTAGGTGGCGAGCCGGGAACGCTCGAAGACCTCGGCGCTCACCTCGCCCTGCGAGCAGCTCACGCCGCTGATGTCCGCCGGCAGGCAATGCATGTACAGCGCGGTACCGCCTTTCGTGGTTCGCATGAGCTCGTCGTTGCATTCCCACTCGAGATAGCGGCGGTTGTTCTCGAGACATTCCTGTTCGAGCTCGGCAAGCCCGGCGGTGTCCTTGGCGGCGAGCAACTCGGTTCGCTTCTGCATCACCGCGTAGGGCGCCCAGCTCTTGGGATAGACGATGTCGGCGTCCTCAAACGCTTCGGCCATGCTCTCGCTGCGCCGAAAGCTTCCGCCGGAGGCGGCGGCGCCGGCGCCGGCGATCTCCTCGATCTCGGGGATGAGGTTGTACCCGGGCGGGTGGGCCAGCGTCACCTCCATCCCGAACCGGGTCAGAAGCGCGATGATGCCCTGCGGCACCGACATTGGTTTGCCGTACGACGGCGAATACGCCCAGCTCATCGCCAGCTTCTTGCCTCTGAGCTGCTCGAGACCGCCGAAATGCTCGCGAAGGTGCGCCAGGTCCGCCAGACTCTGGGTAGGATGATCGCGGTCACACTGTAAATTGACCACCGTGGTGCGTTGCGGCAGCACGCCCTCGCGGTAGCCTTCCTCGAGCGACTCGCCGACTTCGCGCATATACTCGTGCCCGGCTCCCAGGTAGATGTCGTCACGAATGCCGATCACCTCGGCCAGAAACGAGATCATATTCGCAGTTTCGCGTACCGTTTCGCCGTGGGCGATCTGTGAGCGGGTTTCATCGAGGTCCTGGATCGCAAGCCCGAGCAGGTTTGCGGCGCTCGCAAAGCTGAAGCGCGTGCGCGTGGAGTTATCGCGAAACAGCGAAACCGCCAGCCCGTTGTCAAAAACACGAGTGCCCCAGCCGGCGTCACGCATCTGCCGCAGCGCCGCCGCCGTTTCGAGGATGCTGTGGAGAACGGCATCGCTATGCTGCCAGGTCAGCAGAAAATCCTTCTGGTAAAGCTCGCGCGTGGCCTCGTGGTTGATACGTTCGAGGTATGCGCTCAGGGCATCGGTGTTGGCCGGCATGGGGAAGCCTCCCGGAAAAAAGGTTGCGTGTGCGGCTGAATCATACGAAAGCCTGCCCGGTTCTGTCTACGACCATCGCCCCGCGCGTGCCGGCATAAGCCCCGCGCCGGCGCGAAAGGCTTTGTACCACTCTCTACCTTTTCGATCTAACGTTTGAACAAAAGCCGCGAATGGCGTACGGTGAGCCACATACGCGTCTCGAGCAGGAGGGGTAGCATGGTTCACGTATCGGTCAACCGCGAAGCGCGCCGGCGCAACATCGAGGTTTGCAGACGACAGGGTATCGTCCTGCCGACCCTGGAACAGCAGAAGCATCCCGAGCAGCTTGATCCGGAGCTGAAGCGCAGGGTTGCGGAGGTGGGGTTGTGGGATCTCAATCCGCTAAACCTCTTTCGGATCACCTGGAAGAACGAACCGGCGCACCGCGGAGGCGGGTTCGGCACGGTCAACTACCTCGAGTTTCCGCCGGAGCTGACCGGGGTGCGTGCCCGGGTTATCGCGCTGGTGGGGCGGTGGTTTCCGACCGGGGCGCACAAAGTTGGCGCAACCTACGGCTGTCTTGCGCCGGCGCTGGTCAGCGGGAGCTTCGACTCCACGCGGCAAAAAGCGGTCTGGCCCTCGACCGGAAACTATTGTCGGGGCGGCGCCTACAATGCAGCGCTGCTCGGGTGCGACTCGGTCGCCATTCTGCCGGAAGGCATGAGTCGGGAGCGGTTCGAATGGCTGCAGCAGACAGCCGGGGAGATCATCGCGACCCCCGGAACCGAGAGTAACGTCAAGGAGATATTCGATGCCTGCAACGCGCTGCGCGCCGAGCGCGGCGCTGAGGTGATGATCTTCAACCAGTTCTCCGAGTTCGGCAACTACCTCTGGCATTATCACGTCACCGGCTCGGCGTTGCTGGAGCTGCTGGAGCTTGAGCTGCAGCCTGGTCAACAGCTTGCCGGCTTCGTCGCCGCCACCGGGTCCTCCGGAACGCTCGCGGCAGGAGACCGGCTGATCGATGAGTATCCGGCGGCAACGGTCGCCGCTGCCGAGGCGCTCCAATGCCCCACGCTGCTTGAGAACGGCTACGGCGAGCACCGCATCGAGGGCATCGGTGACAAGCACATCCCCTGGATCCACAATCTGCGTAACACCGGGCTGGTGATCGGGGTCGACGATGACGACACAATGCAGCTGCTGCGGCTGTACAACGAGCCGGCCGGGCGCCGCCATCTGGCGGAGCGAGGCCTGCCCCCCCAGGTCGCCGACCAACTTGAAGCGGCCGGGATATCCGGAATCGGCAATGTCGTGGCGGCCGCCAAGATGGCTCGCTACCTGGAGCTGTATGAGGATGACGTCGTCCTGACGGTGCTAACCGATTCCATGGACCTGTACGGGTCGCGCCTTGCCGAGCTGCGCGAGGCTTATGGAGAGCTCAGTGACGCCGATGCCGAGCGCATTGCCTATCGCCATATCGAGGGACTAAAGCCGGACGCCTTGATTGAGACCACCTACCGGGATCGCCGCCGCATCCACAATCTGAAATACTACACCTGGGTGGAGCAACAGGGGATGCAATCGGACGAGCTCACCCGCCAGTGGTACGACAAGCGCTACTGGCGAGCGATTCAACAACAGGCCGAGACGATCGACGCGATGATTGCAGAGTTCAACGCCGAAGTTGCCGGTGGGGGTTGATAAGAACTGCCCGGCACCGTGTTGGCAGAATATCTGCGCTAAGCGAAGCGCTTGGAACCCCGAGGAGGCCTGCGCAGGCGAAAGCCGCGCGGCGGAAGCACGCCCGATCGCAGCCCTTAGCCCTGAGCGGTGGCCGGCGCTGCCGTCGGAGATAACACCAACACGGTGCGGGGCAGTTCTTTAGGGCCCAGGGTTGTTAAGCCGGTCGAGCATGTCTTCTACCGCGTGCTCGAGCTGGCGGTCGCGCTGGGCCACTTCGTCCTCGGGCGTTTGGCGAACGCGGATGTCAGGTTCCGCGCCGTGGTGCTCCATATCGGTTCCGTCCGGGAGATACCACCCGCGGAACGGCCGTCGCACGGTCGCACCGTCGATCAGCGTATGAACTCCGGTGGAGATCACCCCGCCGTAGGTTTGCTCGCCCACCAGTGTGCCGCGATCCAGTGTTCGGAACGCGTGTGCGAGAATCTCGGCGTTGGAGTAGCTCTTCTCGTTGGCGAGCATGTTGATCGGCAGGGTGTAACGCGGAGCGTCCAACCGGTCCTGCGGGTAGTGTCCGGTCTTAGCAGGGTCTGCCCCGGCCGGAATGGTGTACGCGTGCTCTTCGGCCATGATCGAGGTTAGAATCCGGTCGGTCGTGTGTCCGCCTCCGTTGTTGCGTACGTCGATGATGAGCCCCTCCTTGCCGTAGGCGGCTGCGTAGAGGTCGCCCTGGAACTCCTCGAGCGAGGTCTGGTTCATAGCCTCGATGTGAATGTAGCCGAGGCGCCCGCCGGAAAGCTCCCGGACGAGCTCGCGGCTGCGCTCGCGAAACGCGTTGTACTTCAGCTCAGCGAGCTCGCCGTAGCCGACCGGCGTCAGGAGCGCGCGGTACTCGAGCCGGCCGTCGGCCACCGGACGCTCGAAAGTTACGATAACCTCCCGGCCGACGCTTCCACGCAGGCTGCGCAGCAGAGTGTCGCGTCTTCTGAACGGCTCGAGATCGATCTCGGTTATGATATCGCCTTCCTGCAGACGCATCGGTCCGCGGGCGGCGGGCCCTTCGGGCACCACATCGAGCACCCGATAGCCTTCGCGGTCATCCTCGAGGGCAACCCGCTCGTGCTCTATGCCGAGGCGCCCCGCCGGCTCGCGGAGCGCAGACGCCGGCCCCGGATTGGAGACGCCCACGTGCGATGCGGCCAGCTCGCCCATGAGGCTGTTGATTACATCGCTGAACTCGCTTGCGGTACGGGCGCGCGCCACCAGCTCTTCGTATTCCTCAACCAGCGCCGGCCAATCGAGGCCCTTCATATCCGGTTGGTAGAAGCTCTCGCCGATCATGCGCGCCGCCTCATGAAACTTCTGCAGCGATTCCTGCCGGAGGTCGACGCGGATGCGGTCTGAGATGTCAGGACGCACATGCTGCCCCCCGGCCAACGGAGCAACGCCGACGCGCCCGCCGGCGACGTAGACCACCCGGTCACCGCTGATGCTCAGATGCTGAACCGCGGCAGATGCCCCGATGCGCCGGCGCTCGCTGCCGTCCCAGTCCATCACTGTCAGGCCCTGCCCGCTAACGTTGAAGACGTAGCGGTTACCGCCCGGGGTCATCTCGTTGCTGAACTCGTGGTACGGTGTGGCGGTCACTCGCTCAACCCGCCGCCACGCGGTTTCAAGATCGTGTTGTGTGAACGGCAGCTCGCCTTCCGCCGCGGGGGCGTGCTCGGCAGCCGGGGCTTCAGGCGCGGGCGCCGCTCCCGGCACGCGTACCGGCGGAGGAGTTCGCCGGCTTGCAGCGGCGGCCGCATCGCGATAGTAGGTTGAAAGCTCGCGTGGCGTATAGGTCTCGAGCTCGCGGTCGAGGTAGACCCGGTACAGGTCGTAGGTGTCTCCCGAACGGTTCGAGATGAAGGTGAGAATCCGTCCGTCGGCCGACCAGCGCGGGTTGTGGTCATTACGCGGGTGCCTGGTGATGTTCACCGGACCGGCTGAGCCGTCGGCAGGCACGATGAAGATATTGGCGCTGAAGTTCAGATCGTTCCGGGCATAAGCGATGAACTGGGAGTCAGGCGACCAGCGCCACTGAATGGTGCTGTCCCAGCCTTCGACCAGCACGCGCTCGCGCCGAGTTTCGAGATTGCGCAGTACCAGATCGCCTCGGCCCCTGCGAAACGCAAGGTAGCGGCCGTCCGGCGAAGGGCTTGGTTCACGGTCGTTGTGCGTAGTCTGCACAACCGGGCGAACCGTAAACTGCACCGCATCGTGCCAGCGCGCGGGATCGAACTGTGCCGGCCGTGTGTCCGGATCCTCCGGGTCGAGATCCTCCTCGGGAACAGTCTCAGGCTGTGCCGGCGGCTCCTGGGGCGGCGCCGGCTGGTATGCCGGATCATGCGGATCGGGCGGTGTGACGGGGTCGGTCGGGTGGCCGGGATCTACCGGCCCGAACGGGTCGTCGATCTCGTCCTGCTCGAGCTGCGGGTCCGGCTCGTCGTTGTCGGTGGGAGGCTCTTCGGGATCGTCGGCCGGGTCCTCCGGCGGGATCACCCGCGGGATCTCGCGGTCTTCGCGCATGGGAACCGGCGGCGTCTGTTCGAAGGCGCGCCGAATCTCCTCGCGCGTCAGCGCCACGCGCGCTTCGTAGATCGAGGAGGTGCCGTCGGCGTCGTTGGTGAAGTACAGACGCAGCCCGTCCGGGGACCAGCGCAGATCGCTGTGGCGCGCATGCGTTCCCGGCGTCACCGCGCGGGTGGGGCTGTGATCGTCCATGTGGCGCACATATACGCGCCCGTAGGCGATATACGCCATTACTCTGCCGTCAGGGCTGAGCTCGGCTTCGGTGACGCGGTTATCGATGCGGCGCAGCGCGGTATCGTCGTGCCCGTCCTCAGCCGCCCGAACTGGGACTGCCCGGGGCTCAGCTTCGGGATCCTCGAGGTCCAACGTATAGAGTGTATCCCAGACCTGCAGCACCGCCGTGCTTCCGTCTCGGGAGACGTCGAAATGGCGCAGGTCGTGCTCCCGGAAATCGGTGAGCGCTTCGAACTGCAGCTCCTCAGGGTTTTCCCAGGCGCTGTTGCCGAGCTCAACGCGATACAGATTGACCGTGTCGTGTCGACGGTCGGACATGAAGATAAGAGTTCGGTCGTCGGCCCAGTGGGCCCGCCCGTCATCGCCGTCGCGGCTTGTCACCTGGGTGAACTCCTCGGTGCTGCGGTCGTAGATCCAGACGTTCATCGCATCGGGCCCGGTGTAATGGCGCCTGTTCCAGTCGTGATAGTGTCCGCCGCGGGTGAACGCGATGCGGGAACCGTCGGGCGAGAGGCGCGGCTCCGAACCGAACGCGTCGTGGAGGCGGCGATGCTCGCCGCCGTCGGGCGAGACGATGTAGGGGCGCTGGTCACGGTACACGTCGGCTTCAAGCAGACCGGAAAAGGTAATCACGGTCTCGCCGCCCTCATCGGTGCCGTAACTCGGGTTACGCATGAACCGGTCACTGAAGGTGAGCTGTGTCGGCGCAGTGCCGTCACGGTTGATGCGCCAGATATTGAGATACCCGTCGCGCATCGATGCGAACGCTATCCGGCGTCCGTCCGGGCTCCAGCTCGAATGAAGGTCGTCGAGGTTGTGCCTCGTCAGGCGCAGCGCCTGGCCTCCTTCGGCCGGAACGCGCCAGAGATCGCCGCCCCAACTGAAAGCGAGCTCCGAGCCGTCCGGGCTTATCGAGGGAAAGCGCGGAAGCCCGACTTCCCCGCCGTCGGAAGCGACCCGCCGGCTGTCGGCTGCGACCTCCCCGCCGTCGGCGCCGAGCTCGCCACCGACCAGGCCGAGGAGTACAGCAACCGCCAGCAACGTGAGCCAACGACCAAAAAGAAAGGGCCCTCGCGGCCCCGCCTGCCTGTCACGCAAGCATCGAATGCGTTCGGTGTGAATCTGGCTGCGCAATAGCACGTCTCTTATAACCTCCCGGCCGGATCACCGCTTCACGTAGGCGAGCTCCTTCGGTAACGGCACATTGTTGCCGAACTGATCCTCACCGTACCCGGCTTCGGCCAGTATCTGGATGTCTTCCAGCGCCCGCCGGTCGCCGCGAAATACGACCTTGATATCTGCCTTAATATCTATCTGTCCCTCGGCGAGCAACTGTTCGATCGCGCGGCGTGCGTATTCGCCGAGCGGCTCACCGGAGGCGGGGCTGATGCTTTCCAGCGCAAGATCGCGCGAGTAGATGATAATGCGTTTGCGACGAAACAGCTCTAGGATGGTGTCGTGAACCGCTCTCCGGTAATCGCTCTGGTCGAGCTGCTGCTCGGCGAGCACAACCACCTCACCGCCGATTGACCTTCGCTTGATCGCATTGATGTGCTCGTTCATCCGGATCATCTCCATCGGCGCGGAGGCATCGCAGCGCTCGCCCTCGATCTCCAGGACCACTTCGCTGCCGTAGTGGCGCACGATACGAGCGATCAGGGTTGACGGCCGTACATGGAAGCCGCGGTACGGTGGTGCCGGCAAGGTCAGCGTTGTGTACTCGGTGTAGGTGCGAATCAACTCTCGGCACAGATCCTGCGCGCTGGTTGCGTATACCATTGCGAGCTCGATGGCGTAGGAGACAACCAGCCACGACATGTCCTCTACCCTGGCCTGAACGAGCTCGTCATGCATCAGCTCGGCGATCACGATATGGCGCTCGTAGTGGTGGGTCAAACCGGTTACGATTTCAAACAGGTGAAAAACGACGGTTGCATGCCCCCGAAGGTGCGCGAGGTTCTCATCGCTGCGCTCGAGGTCTGTTCCGCCGACGTATGAGTCATAGAGCGCCTGCAGGTTGTGGAACACCTCTTCGAACCGGCGGAAATCCTTCTCGCACGCCAAAATGGGAACGCAGTCGGTGAAGCCCCGCTCGGATAGCGCCGAATGCAACCCGGGGAGGTCGCTCTCTTCAACCTCGTTGAGAAACTCGGTCGCCAGTGCCACTACCGACTCGTCCGGGTTGTACTGGACCGGGGAGTGGGTGACATCATTGGGCAGCCGCCAGGTCACCTCCTCATCCTCCAGACAACGCGGCTCATACGGCGAGAGCTCGGTGTAGAGCTCGTAGCGCTCGGCGGAGGTCAGGAATCGCTCGATAGCGCCGTTGAGCAGGCGATTGCTGCGCTCGAGCGCCGCGCCGGTCGCCGAGACTATGTCGCGATCAACTTCCATAAGTGCGTAAAGCGGAATGCTGTACTTCAGATGCAGAAGCTTGTAATGCACATCGGAGAACAGCTTGACTGCGGCAACGGTGCGGCGGAACGGCAGCCAGCGGCGGTTGGTACGCGCGCCGTAGGCGTCGAGCAGCTCCTCTAGCCGGCTGCTTTCCTGCAGCAGTACGCCGAGGGCGGTGCGGCCGGGATCCGCCGGCGCCAACTGCCGTATGTATTCGGCCACCGGTAGCGTGTGCTGCAGCATGCAGCGCAGCACATCTGCGAAATCATCCTCGTCGTGTACCTTACAGTGCCGAACCATCTTCTAACAGCGATCAGAAACGATAGCGCGCGCCGATACCCCACCAGAGCTCGAACTCGGTTGACGGAATGATGCGAAGACCAGGTACGATCTCGGCGAACCCTTCCAGGGGAAGCTCAGCCGAGAGAAAGCTGATCCCGAACGGCACTCGAAGCCCCGAGCGGACCGCTCCGGTGTCCCCGGGATCGTCACCCCGGACGCGGAAGTTTCCACCGATGCCGAGATACAGCGGGAGCCGGTCGGGCGAGATGTCGAATGCATTGAAAAAATGGTGGAGGTAGCTCGCATGCAGGTGAAAGCGCTCGGCCTGAAAGTTCCAGGCAATCGCTGCATCGACAGCGCTGGTGGGCGTGAGCCACAGCTTTCCACTCAGCCCGGTTGGGTGCCCGACGATGATCCCCAAACTAAAGCGGTCCACGCCGTCCGACGGGTTGGACCCCGAAGTTTCATCGGCAACCGCGGCCGCCACGCCTGCCCCGAGCATCAGAACGAGTGCGATACTTACAATCCGGTGAATACGCATAATCCTTCCTTTTGCCGCCTGTTATTTCGCTGCCAATCGTATGAGCCCGATTATATCACATGCTCGCTTCGCCGGTTATCGACAGCCATCGCAAAATACAAGCTTATTGCAAGCAGCATCACTGCGTAAATCCCCATCAGCGTGGTAGTGTCCCAGGCGTCTATAATAGCGCCCGAGATCGGCCCCCCGGCGGCGACCGCCGTCACCCAAAGCAGGCGGAACAGGTTTTGGTAGGTGGCGCGCATGCTCGGATGCGAAAGGTTGTCCACGAAGGTGATGCAGCCGGTGTACAGCAGACCGAATCCTACTCCGTGGAGGATGCTGACCACCGCGAAGACCCAGGTTGCCGGGCTACCGGCGAAGCTGTAGAACAGCGCGAGTTTGGCGACCTGCGCCCCCACCCCCAACAGAATCACCTTCGAGCCTCCGATTCGGCGTATCAGCGCCCCCGCGTTGAACATGATCGGGATCTCAGGTACCACCGAAACCGCAAAGGTGAAGCCCATGATCACGAAGCCGGCCCCCACCTCATCGAGGAAGTAGCTCGTAAACAGAAAGCCGCTGTTCACGCCCAACGACGCGAAGAAGGCGAACACGAGAAAACGCTGGAAGCGGGTGTTCGTTCCCAGGTGGCGCCACGGTATGCCGACCGGTTTGGGCCTTGCCTGCACTCCGGTGGCGGCGATGGCTGCGAGCACGAGGAACCCGGCCGCAAAGAGCGCGAATGTCCAGGCAGCCTGATTGGTGCGCGCCAGGACGATCGCGACCAGCAGCGTGGAGAACGTAAACCCTACCGATCCGAGCATCCGTATACGCCCGTAGTCGGAAGCCTGGCCGCGGGTGTAATGAAGATAGTGCAGGGTCTGGGTATCGATCAGGGGGACCATCGGGTGCAGGCACAGACCGGCGATGATCACACCCGGCACCACAACCGCCAACGCAGCCTCCAGGGGCGCGGTGCCGAGGAACCCGGGAAGGGCGATCAGAGCCGCGCCGACCGCAACGCCGGCGGCGCAACCGGCAAGAACGGCGTTGCCGATTCGGAAGCGGTCGGCCACGTATCCCGCAATCGGGGTGGAAATCAGCACCGAGCCGTTAAACAGCAGCAGGATCAGCCCGATGAGGTGGTTCGCCGGTCGTCCACTGTCCAGCACCAGAATCCGCGAGAGGTAGAGCGTGAAGTAGGGAATCGCGAACCCGAAGGCGTGATAGTAACCGAAGTTGAGTAGAGACACTTTGACCCGGCTTGGAGGTGGTGTCTGTGAGTTCGCCATATGTTCGGTGCGTATTTCCTATACGGATTTCAGAGCATGATCAACGTCGGCGATGATGTCGTCAAGGGCCTCGAGCCCTACCGAGAGGCGAACGAGACCCGGGGGAATGTTCACCGCCTGCCGCTCGTCTTCGGAGAGTTTGGAGTGCGTGGTTGATGCCGGGTGCGTGGCGATGGTGCGGGTGTCGCCGAGGTTGGAGCTCAGCGAGATCATCTGCAGCCCGTCGAGAAATCGCTTGCCGGCCTCGAACCCTCCCGCGATCTCGAACGTGACGATGCCCCCGCCCTGGCGCATCTGCCGTTTGGCAAGCTCGGCCTGCGGATGAGTATCGAGGAACGGGTAATTCACAGTGTTCAGCTTCGAATGCCCCTGCAGATGCCGTGCGAGCGCAAGCGCATGGGCGCAGTGGCGGTCCATGCGCACCGAGAGCGTCTCCAGGCTCTTGGAAAGGAGCCAGGCGTTGAACGGCGAGATCGCCGGCCCAGTGTGCCGGCAGAAAAAACGCACTCGCTCGATTGCCTCGCGGCTTCCCAGAACCGCGCCGCCGAGCACGCGCCCTTGTCCGTCAATGAACTTCGTAGCCGAGTGTGTGACCAGGTCGGCGCCAAACTCGGCCGGGTTCTGCAGGTACGGGGTTGCGAAACAGTTGTCGACGTTCAACAGGGTCCGGTTCGCGCGCGCGAGCCGGCCGAGGTGTTCCAGGTCGACGATCGCCAGGCCGGGATTCGATGGTGTTTCCGCGAACAGCATGCGGGTGTTCGGCCGCATCGCGCGCTCCCAGGCGGCCGGGTCGCCCGGGTCCGCATAGGTATGCTCGATGCCCCATCGCGACAGTATCTGCGTGAGGATCTGGTGGGTGGAGCCGAAGACGGCCCGCGAGGCGACAACGTGATCGCCGCTTGAGAGCACGCCGGCGAGGCTTGCGAACATGGCTGCCATGCCGGTGGCGGTAGCAACCCCGGTCTCGCACCCCTCCATGGCGGCGAGCTTACTGATGAGCTCGTCGCTGTTAGGGTTGCTGTAGCGCGAGTAGATCTGCCCCTCCACCTCTTCGGCGAACAACGCCCGGGCATGCTCGGCGTCCTTGAACACGAAACTGGAGGTCAGGTAAACCGGCACCGAGTGCTCTCGATGAACACTGCGCGGCGTCTGGTCGCGGATTGCCTTGGTATCGAAATGTTCCTGCATCGGCACGCTCCTTGCAGCACTCCTTACCTTTTAGCAGATATCACCTTGTTCATGAACAGCGCAGGCAGGTAATCTGATCACCCGGAGGCTCAAGATGGAGCAGAATCGAGGAACAGTGATCACGGCGGTCATCGTGACGGTAGCGCTCGGCGTGTTGGTTTTTCTGGCAGTCTTGCTCGTGGAAAGCGCGCTGGAGGCAACGGATGTTCGAATCGCCGAAGCGGTGTACGATTTGCATAATCCGCTGTTGCATCTGCTAATGCGTCTCGCGAGCCCGTTCGGCTCCACGGTGGGGGTGATTGTTGTGACCGCAGCGCTCGGGGTTTTTACCTGGCGCCGGGGTGAGCGGCGCACGGCGGTGATCGCATGCGCGACTATCCTCGCGGCTATCGTACTGAACCCGGTCCTGAAGCTCATGTTCGCTCGGCCGCGTCCCGAGCTGTTCCCGATGATTCCGTTGCCGCAGTCGTATGCGTTTCCGAGCGGACACACGGTGGGCGCCACGGTTGCGTACGCGGTAGTGGTTATGGTGCTCGCCCGGTTTCGCCCCGAATGGCGGGCTAAGCTTCACGCCGGCGCGGCAGTGATCGTTGTTCTCGTAGGGGCGGCGCGGGTCTACCTCGGGGTGCACTGGCCGGGCGATGTGGCCGCCGGCTGGGCGTTCGGCGCGATAATGGCGACAATCGGGTGGCGGCTGCTCGGCCGCAGCAGGCTTCCCGCCACGGTCAATCGCGGTTCGCAGGGGTAGGAGTCAACGGCCGGCGTGAGTCGCCGCTGAACTCGAACGGAACGGTTGTACTGCCCACGAACGGAAGGTCGGTGGCGAAGGTGAGCGAACCGTCGAGCCGGTACGGCACCCTACCGCCGGCTACGATTATGTCTCTCACGGCGAGGCCCGCATCGATCCACCGCACCTCGGTGATGACTCGCTGTTGGATTGTTTCGGACCCGCCGATAACCTCGCGGTTGTCCAGGGTTCCCGAGAGGACGTGGTGACCGCCAATCTCGAGCGTGTACGGGACGGCTTCGAAGCGAATTGTCCCCGGGTTGGGGTTCTCGATTTCGAACGCAATCGCGAGCGCCATGCCGGTGAGGCCCACGCGGCTGACCTCGATTCCGCTGAACGCGATCTGCGGTAGCCGGAGCAGCGGGATGCTGCCCGAAGCCTGCAGCGGAAGCTCAACCGGGCCGATCGCCGGAACCTCGATCAGCGGGGTGAGCTCGAGCCGATAGGGGGCTTCGGTTTTGTCGCGGAGGGCGGCCACACTGCGGTAGAGCTCGCTGTAGGAGACCCTCACCGGCAGAACCGCCGCGCTCGTTCCCTCAGGCGCTATCGCGAGGTTTTTGTCGGCCCGCCCGGAGAGCGGTACCGCGTCCTCGATCGCAAACGCGTAATCGATTCCGGCTAAGGTAACGCCGAAAGCGTTGGGGTTTTCGACCTCGATTGTAGCGCTCAGCTCCGCGCTGTCGAACGAAAGGTCGGTGAGCTCGGCCGCGATGAGCTCTGCGCGCGGCAGAGCCGGGGCGCGAAGGAACGGTCGAACGGCGGCGCACGCGCTGAGGAGCAGCGCCGCAAGCGGGATGATTGCGGTCGCCGGCAGGCCTAACCGGGATCGTGAGCTGCCGCAGGGGCGGCGAGCGTCGCAAACGCGTCTGTTCATGGGACCGATTATAGCACACCCCGCAGGTTGTTCGGCCGAGTGTAGCGCGGATGAAGACGGCGAAGGCGGTTCGAGGCGGCGATTCTGCGCAATAATCTTTCGTGTACGATGAGTCTATAAAGGTCGATCAGGCCGCGATTTGCATGGCTTTTTGCCTCAAGGGCCAAAAAAGCTTACCGAAAAGCGAATTTCGGGGTATAATATAGCCAAGATACCATACGAACCGGCCGTGAACTAGCGTAGCTTGAGCGATTCAGTGTCCGACATGTGTGGTGAGGACTGAATTATGCGTAAAGCCGAATGGACGGACCGGCAACATCTGCCTCTTGACGTTCCAAAGAATTTAGCATCCAAAACATACTTTTGCGGTAAGAAAGGTTCATCTAAGCGGATGCGGCACGCCGCCGCGCGCGCAGCAGCGTGCGTGCGCGAGGTCGCCGAGCCGCGCGCAGTCCGGCGTCTGGTCCGCGTGGTACCCGGATATCCATACTGCTTTCTGGACGACCTGCGCTTTCCGGTGCGCAGCCGCTTGATCTCAGGCGTGCTCTCACAATGCGAGACCGCGGTTGTCTGTGCGGTCACGCTCGGGGAGCAGCTCGATGATGTTCTGCGTGATCCCTCGCTCTCGGCCTATGACCAGTGGGTGTTCGATCAGGTTGCCACCGCGGCGGTGGAGGCTGTTATGGACGAGCTGGAAGCAGAGATCATCACCGGGCTGCAGCGTGGGCCCTCAGGGGCGGCGCGCGCACTCACCGCGCGCTATAGCCCGGGTTACTGCGATTGGCCGCTTACAGAGCAGCGTCTGATGTTCGCCTTGTTACGGCCCGAGAAGATCGGGCTTACGTTATCGGAATCGTATCTCATGCAGCCGCAGAAGTCGGTTACCGCGGTCATGGGAATCGGTGACGCCGCGATGGTGGCGAAGTACGGCATCGCCTGTCGCCGTTGCGACAGGCCGCGATGCCCTTTCCGTCGCTGTGCGTACGATCCCCACTGGAGCCCCGCGCGTGATTAAGGAGGGGAGGGCAAGAGGTGAGACGAGTCGAGCATCAGTATAAGCCGCTTTCGGAGGACGACATCGCCCGGATCGATGCGGCAACGATGGAGGTATTCGCCGAGACCGGGTTCGAAGTGCGCGAGCCGGAAGCGTTTGAGCTTTTTAAAGCCGTGGCTCAATCGGTTGATACCGACCGGCGTATCGTGCGCCTAAACGCAGACACGGTTCGCGAGCTGGTTGCGCGTGCCCCGAGTACCGTCACCCTGTGCGGACGCGAGGAGCGCTATGATTGCGTGCTCGGCTCGGGGGAGGTCTATTTTGGGACCGGCGGTACCGCGCTCGACATGCTGGACTACCAGCAGGGTACCACGAGAAGGGCCACCCTGAAAGATCTGGAGCACGTGACGCGGGTCGCTCACGAGCTGGAGAACATCGACCTGTTCCTACTCCCAACTTACCCCAGTGATCTCGAACCCGAGCAGGTGGATCTCAACCGCTTCTACACCGGTCTCAGCCATACCACTAAGCACATCATGGGCGGGGTGTATACCGCAAAGGGTATCGACGACGTGATCCGCATGGCCGAGATGATCGCGGGGTCGCCGCAGGCCCTGCGCGAACGCCCGTTCATCTCGATGATCACCTGCGGGATCAGTCCGCTGCGGCTGGACAGCAAGTACGGCGCCTACATGATGCAGGTGGCAGGCGAGGGAATACCGCTTGCAGTCCCGGCCGAGCCGCTCTGCGGCGCAACCGCCCCGATGTCGTTGGCCGGAGCGCTGGTTATCCAGAACTGCGACGCGCTGATCAACGTCATGCTCACCCAGCTCGTCAACCCGGGCTGTCCGGTGATCTACGGGTGCGTTGCCTCCACCACCGACCTGCATAACCTCTCGTACCTCGGAGCGCCGGTTGAAGGGGCCATGATCAACGCCGCGACGGCACAGCTGACCCAGTATTACGGCATACCGTACTACGCTACCGCCGGCATCAGCGACGCCAAGACGCTCGACGCCCAATCAGGCTACGAATCGGCGGTCAGCTCGTTGCTCGTGGCGCTTGCCGGCTCGGACTTCATCCACGACGCGGCTGGGTTGATGGAGTTCGCTCTGACCGTCAGTCTCGAGAAGCTCGTTATCGACAATGAGATTCTCGGGATGGTGCGCCGCGCGGTGCGCGGCATTGAGGTCAACGAGCGGACCCTGGCGGTTGACGACATTCAAAAGGTCGGGCCGGGAGGAAACTTCCTCACCAGCCGCAAGACGCGCGCGTTCATGCGTGCCGAGCACTTCCATCCGCAGCTGAGTGACCGCAGTCAACGCCCAGAATGGGAGGCCAACGGCCGGCTGTCGGCTGCATCTCGAGCGCACGAGCGCGTTCTCGATATCCTCGCGCGGAGGCCCGCCGCGCTCCTGGATGACGCCGTCCGCGCGCGCGTTGAGAGTCGCTTTGGGCTCGCTTCCGGCACAACGACCGCAGGCGGCCCTAACCCAGCAGGCCGGAACGCAGCCGGAGGTGCGCCATGACGATCATAGGCGAAAGGGTCAACGCCACCCGTAAACGTATTCGCGAAGCCATTCAAAGCCGCGATGCCGGCGTGATCATCGATGAGATCCGGAGCCAGGAACAAGCCGGCGCTGAGTACATCGATCTCAACGCCGGCACAGGCTCGGGGGACAAACAGCAGGAGAAGACCGATCTGGCGTGGTTGATCGATATCGCCCTCGAACACGGCGAGAAGAAAGTGGCCCTGGATGCCGCCGGTCCGGAGGTGCTCGAGCATGCCGCCAATCACCTGGCGAATCGGCGTTCCTGGATGCTCAACTCCATCACCGGGGAGCTCACCGACGGTGATCTCGTGATGATCGGGCTGGCTGCCGAGCACGAAGTGCCGCTGATTGCCCTGGCGATGGACGAGGACGGGATTCCGGCCGAAACCGGGAAACGTATCGCGGTGTGCGAGAAGATCCGCGACGCCGCCGGCGCGCAGGGGGTGCCTGAGGAGCGATTGTGGTTCGACCCGTTGGTGCTCCCGGTTTCCACCGATGTTTCCCAGGCGATGGTCACCTTTCGTACTATCGAAGGCTTGCGCGCGCGGTTCCCCGGTGCGGGAATCACGCTCGGGCTCTCGAATGTCTCGCACGGGCTTACCAAACGGGCCGTCGTGAACGCGGCGTTTCTGACAACCGCGATCTGTTACGGTCTCACCTCGGCTATCTGCGATCCGGGACGCGAAGAAATCAGCAGGGCTATCGTGTTGGGCGAGCTGCTCGCCGGCAAGGACCGCTTCTGCAGGCGCTTTACGCGGGCGGCGAGAAAAGGGCTGTTCGACGGGGCGCCGCCTGAGGGCGCACTACGGCAGTGAGGCGAGTATGGCAGCGGCTAGTATGGCAGCGGTTAGAAAAGCGCTTGTAGTTGACCCTGTATCCCGGCTGTCCGCCGAGCAGGTGCAAAGCGTTCATGCGGCTTCGTTGGAGCTCCTCGAGGACCCGGGGATATGGTGCAGCGGTGAGCGCGCGCTTGCGGCCTTTGAAGCCGGCGGGTGCACGCTCACGCGGGTTTCCGAGAGCGGTCGACAGGACGGCTACCGGGTGCGGATCTCCGCTGCGGTAATCGAGCGGGCGCTCGAGTCGGCTCCGGATGAAGTGGTTCTCGGGGCGCGCGACCCGGCTAACACCCTGGTTTTGCGCGGAACGGAACCGAATGTGTACTTCGGAACCGGGTCGCAGGCAAATCTGGTGCTCGAGTCGCGCTTGGCGAGTTTCAGTTCGGAGGAATCGCCTGAGCACGCCACGATCCTTCCGGTTTACTCAGAGAGTACGGGCTCCATCGCGCATCTATGCCGGTCAGCGCACCTCGCCGAGCATCTTTCGAACGTGGATTTCTTCATCCGCAACGTCAACGCGCAGGACGAGAGCATTCCTGCAGAGCACCGGGACGTCAATATCTACTTCGCTGCTCTGCTCCACACCGCCAAGCACGTGCAGGGCGGGCTCGAGAGCCTGGAGGCGTTGCAGCCGATGCTGCGCCTCGCTGAGCTCGCGGCCGCCGACGGCGCAGACCCGGACAGCGCGGAGCGCGACGGCGCAAGCCCGGACAGCACGGAGCGCGGGCGGGCGCTGCCTGTTTCGTTCATCGCCTGTCCGGTCAAGAGCCCGCTGCAGATGGTAGCGGACACGGCCGAGAAGGTGGTGGCGATTGCGGAGGCCGGGGTGCCCCTCGTGATCTCCTGTTCGCCGCAGGGCGGCTCCACCGCCCCAATCCAGGAAGAGGGAATGGTGGCGCAGATCAACGCCGAGATACTCGCCGGGCTCGCGCTGGCGCAGCTTGCCCGGCCCGGGTGTCCGGTGCTTTACGGCGCGGTGCCGGTCAGGGCGCGGCTCGACAATCTGCACGACTTCTACGGGGCTCCCGAGTTCGTGCATTACAACCTGGCCTGCGTCCAGATGGCGCGCAGCTACGGTATCCCGTGCTACTCAAGCGCGGGCGTCGGCGACGCGAAGCGCCCCGGCCTGCAGGCGACGGTCGAGAAGCTCCCTTCGCATCTCTCGGTTGCGGCAAGCGGCGCGCAGTATATCCACTACGCGTTCGGGTTGCTGGACCGCACCAATATCTTCTCCCCGCTGCAGGCGGTGCTCGACGACGGCGCGATCGGACTGGTGAAGCAAATCGTAAGACCGTGCCGCTTTACACGCGACGATCTGGCGGCTGCGGTGGAGGAGATTCGCAGCGTGGCGCGCAGTTCGGGAGTGTTTGCCCGCCGAGTGCGCAAACAGCTCCGGCGCGGCGTAGTGGGGGATGCCTACGCATTCGCCGACGACGGACAGGCTGACCGGGTACTCGAACGCGCGCAGCGCAAACTGGAAGAGCTGTATCAGCTCGAGCCGAGGCGGCTGAGCGACGCGACGGTAGATCGCGTTTACGCCTCTGTTCCGGGGTTGATTGACCGACGTATGTTCGACATACGCGGATAGGGAGGCTGAAGATGAGCGAACGTGACATTCTCGAGGAGATCCGTAACTCAATCGTTATGGGCCACCTCGACGCCGAAGACGAAGGGTTCGACGGCAGTATGGAAGGAACGCCGGGTACGGTGGAGCTGGTCGAGCAGGCCCTGGAAGCCGAGACCGATCCGCAGCAGATTCTTACGGTGTTCAACGCGGCGATGGACGAGGTCGGAAGGCTGTTTGAGGCAGGCGAGTATCTGTTACCGGACATGCTCGCGAGTGCCGAATGCGTAGGAGAGGCGATGGACGTCCTGGAACCGCATCTTGCCGGTACGGCGGATACGCAGAAGGGTACCTTCCTGATTGCCACGGTGAAGGGCGACCTGCACGACATCGGCAAGAACATCGTCATCACCATGCTCAAAGGCGCCGGATATCAGGTGCGGGATCTCGGTATTGATGTGCCGGCCGACGAGATCGTTGCCGCGGTGAAGGAACACAAGCCGCAGTATCTGGGTCTGTCGGCGCTCCTGACCACGACGATGACTGAGATGGAGACGGTGATCCGACAGCTCAAGGAGGCGGGAATCACCGATGTGAAGGTGATTATCGGCGGTGCCCCCACCTCAGAGGAGTTCGCGCGGAAGATCGGTGCCGACGGGCATTGCCGCGACGCGCTCGAAGCGGTCGAGAAGCTGGAAGCGCTGCGGAGCGCTTCCTGAGCGCACCGCGGGAGCGAGTACCATGATCGAGATCACCGGCCGGCCGCCGGAGCTGCTGTCCGCACGCGAAAAGGACCTCATCCACGCTGCCTCGTGTGAGGTGCTCGAGACCATCGGCGTTAAGGTCCGAGATCCGAAGGTGATCGAAACGTTCACCAAGACCGGCGCCGCGATGGCGGAGAACGGCCGCCTGTATCTGCGTACCTCGGTGGTGGAGCAAGCGCTGGCTTCGGCGCCCGAAACGATCCGCTTTGACGCTCCGGCTTCGGAGCACGCGTTCACGCTCGATGCGGCCGGCAACGTCGCGCGGTTCGGCAGCGGGGGGCAGGCGCTGTACCTGCTCGACCGGCCGGCGGGTGCCTGGGAGCGCAGGGCGGCCGGCAGGGACGACCTGGTGAGCCTGCTGCGGCTGTGCGAACGGCTGCCGTATCTGGACTTCGTGACGCGGCCGGTGGAATGTGACGTACCGAAAGAGCGCATGGACGAGGAAAAGGCGCGCGCCTTCGCCGCCAACACTACCAAACCGATGAACCTCGCGAACCTCGTGGACCCGAGCAAGCTGCAGCGCGTGATCGAGATCGTCGGCCGGGAATCGTATCTTTCGTTCATCGTCTGCCTGGTGAGCAGCCCGCTCACGGTCGACGACTCGGCAGTCGAACGGTTGCGGGCGGTCACCGAGCGCGGAATCCCGGTCTCGATCTCGAGCTGTGCGCAGGGCGGAACCACCGCGCCCCTGTCGGAGGCCGGTGAGCTCGTGCAGCTCAACGCCGAGGTGCTGTTCGGGATCGCGTTCGTTCAGGCGCTGAATCCCGGCGCTCCGGTGCTGTACCGCGGCATACCGCTCACCGCGGACCTGCTGGGCGACTGCTCGCCGCGCTGGTGCCGTCCCGACAGCATCCGCCGCCTGACGCTCGCTACTGAGCTGTGCCGGCATTACCGGCTGCCGTGTTGCGGTACCGCCGGTGTCTCCGATGAGCGCGAGCCGAACGCCCAGGCGATCGCCGAGAAGGCGGTGAGTCTCACCTATGTGGCGCTCGCCGGAGCGCAGTATATCAACAGCGCGTTCGGAATGCTCGAGCGTGTGATGACGGTGGCGCCGGCGCAGTACCTGATCGACAACGTGATCGTCGAGACGCTCGCGGAAACGCTTAAGGAGCGTCATGATCTGACCGCTCGCGAGGCCGCGCAGGAGGTTGCGCGCACGGCGCTGGCGCGGTTCGGGGTGGAGCTCGGACCCGAGGCTGAGGGCGAGCTTGAAGCGCAGGTGAGCTTCATCGAAGAGCGTCGCGAGGAGTACTCGCGCGGGGCGCTCGATCGCGAGCTCGAGACGATCGGTTCGGCCGTCGAAACCGAAGGCGGCAGCCGTGTGTTCATGAAGAGCTCCCGCAAGGGGCTGCGCGCCGGGCTGCTTTATACCGGCGAGCGCATCCCCGGCGAGCTCGACCTCGCCTGCATAAAACACGATCTGGAATCGCTATCATGAGTACGTTTTCTTCACAGCAATCATCCGAACAGGCCCGGGTGGAAGCGCTGATCCGCAAAGCCGAGGTTTCGGTGAGCTTCGATTTCTACCCTCCTCGCACCGAGAAAGCAGCCGAGCGGCTCTATCGTTCGATCGAAGAGCTGGTCCCGCTGAGGCCGTCGTTCGTAACGGTGGGGTACGGCACCGGGCCGGTAACGCGGGCATTGACCCACGAGCTCGTTCTGCGCATTCGGCGCATGACCGGGCTGACGGTTGTCCCGCATCTGACCTGTCTCGGCTGCAGCAAGAGCGAGATCGAGCAGCTTGTCGGCACTTACTACGAGGAGGGCATTCGCAACATCCTCGCGCTGCGCGGCGAACGGTCGGGCGCGAACGCGAAGGCCCGCTCATTCTCCGAAGCCGATAGCAAGCACAAACGCGACTTTCCCCATGCGGTCGATCTGGTTCGCTTCATCAAGCGCGAGTTTCCGGAGATCTCGGTCGGCGCCGGCTGTCACTGCGAGGGGCATCGTGAAACCCCGAACCGCCTGCTCGAGATGGAGTACCTGCGCGCCAAGGTCGACGCAGGCGTCGACTGGCTGGTCACTCAGCTCTTTTTCGACAACCGCGAGTTCTACGACTTTCAAGCGCGCTGCAGAATGGCGGGGATCGAGGTGCCGATCCTGGCCGGGATCATGCCGATAGTCTCCAAGAAGGACATGCACCGAATCGCAGACCTCAGCCCGGCTACCCGCTTCCCGGGGCAGCTGCTGAAGGCGGTCGATCGGGTTTCAAGTGACGCTATGGTGCGTAACGTGGGTACCACCTGGGCGACGGGTCAGGTCTTTGACCTCATCGAGAACCAGGTGGACGGAATTCATCTCTTCACTCGCAACCGCTCCAGGGCCGCGTTGGAGATTTACCGGGGCCTGGGGATGAGCGAAGCTGAGGATACCGGAGCGGGAGCTTCCGGCGAACAGTCGTCGAGCAGTTGACCCTGAGCCGGAGGTGTTGAAAGGAGGATACAGTGGCCGGGATCGTAGGAATCATTGGGCGTGGCGCCGATCAAGATACGGTGAACCGAATGCTCGAAACGGTGCGGCACCGTGGACCGCGCAGATCCGAGGTCTTCGATCTGGCAGGCGGCGTAGTCGGCATCGCCGAGATGGCGGCCGCCGTCCCCGGGGGGCATCGCGATAGCGAGGCTGCGTCGCCGACCACGGTATTGCTCGACGGCGTCGTGTACAACAAGACTCAACCCGGCATGTCCGATGCGGCTTTCGTACGCGAGCTGTACCGTCGCAGGGGGGTCGAGTGTTTCGGGGAGATCGACGGCAGTTTCAGCTGTGCGATCATCGACGGCGAACGGACGATCATCGCCCGTGACGCCATCGGCGCGCGGCCGATGGTGTACGGCGTGGCGGCCGGCGGCACGCTCTATTTCGCCTCCGAGGCGAAGGCGCTCCGCGAGGATCTGGATACGGTGGAGGAGTTGCCGCCGGGGAGCTACTTCTGCAGCCGCAGCGGGCTTCAGCAGTTCACGCCGTATACCCCGCCGGTCCCGGATTTCGACAGTCCGGAAGAAGCGGTGCGCGTGCTGCGCGAGCTCGTGGTTCGTGCCGTCGAGAAAACGATGGCCGACGGGACGGTCGAGGGGGTATCGCTGAGCGGCGGGCTTGACAGCTCGATCGTACTGGCGGCCGCGCGCGAGCTCAACCCGGGGCTCAGGGCGTTCAGCGCGACGATCAAAGATTCTCCGGGTGAGGACCTCGAGTACGCGCAGCTGATGGCGCGCGCCGCCGGTGTTCCCCTGGAGGTCTATGCGATGACGGCTGAGGATATCGCCGCGGTGATACCGAAGGCTGTGTGGCATCTGGAGTCCTTCGACGAGGATTGCGTCTCGGGCTTCATCGCTAACTACTACACCTCGCGGCTGGCCTCGCAATGGGGCGAGCGGGTGCTGGTCGGGGAAGGGGCCGACGAGCTCTTCGGGGGCTACTTCCGCGAGCTCACGAGCATCAACGATGCGGCCGAGCGCGAACGGGTCGCGCGCAAGCTGCTGGCGGTAGCGTACAACACCGCGTTGCGACGGCTTGACCGTGCATGGACCGCGAACGGGGTCGACTACCGCGCGCCGTTCCTCGATACCGCCGTTGTGGCGTTCGCCGACAAGATACCGCTCGAGCTGAAGGTCTATGTCTCCGAACAGGCGCCGGAGGCACCGGTGGAGAAGTGGATCCTGCGCGAAGCGTTTCGCGAAATGCTTCCGCGCGAGATAGCCGAGCGGCCCAAGCTGCGCTTCGCCCGTGGGGTCGGCGTGGATGCGTTGATGGACCGGGCGGTGGCGGGGGCGGCATCCGAGGAGGAGCTCGCGAGCACGCCGGCGAGTGCCCTGGGGCTGACCTTTGGGTCGGCGAAGGAGCTTCACTTCTACCGCTTGTTGCGGGAGTTCTTTCCCGCCGGTTACGAGCGGCTGACCGCGCGCTGGGATCCTTTCAAGTAAAGAAACGCCGGGGTCACTCCCAGCGGAACAGTGCGGCCGAGGTGAACAGGAACACAACCGACATCACCGCGAGCGTCGCCACATGCGGCATCACCTGCAGCAGTCCGGCGCCGTCGAGCATGATCGCGCGCGCCGCGGTGATGAAGTGCGTAAGCGGCAACGCGAGCGCAAGCGTTTGCAGAATCTGCGGCGTCCCTTCCAGTGAGAAGAAAACACCCGAGAGAATGATCATCGGAAAGGTGACGAGGTTTATCATCCCCTCGGCGAGCTCCTCGCTCTTCAGCCTTCCGGAGACGATCAGTCCGATGCTGATCATGCAAACCACCGCGAGCATCGTGACAAGCAGGAGCGTGAGGTAGGAGCCGTTCATCATGAATCCGAGAAACGCGTTGGTAGCCAGGTAGACGAAGACCGAGGTCGTGAGCGCGATCACGAGCCGGCTGGCCCCCTGGGCCGAGACAAAAGTCAGCGCCGAGACCGGCGTCGCCTTCAGCCGTTTGAGCACACCGTTTTTGCGGTAGCGCACCAGCACGTAGCCGACACCGAACAGGCAGCTGAACATCATGTTCATGCCGAGCACGCCTGGGACCACCCAGTCCACATAGCGCACCGGCTCTCCCGCTATTTGCCGCTCGGTGAAGCCGAGCGCGCCCGCCGGAGGATTCGAGCCGTGCTCGGCGGCGCCGGCGATGAGCTCGGAGTCGCCTGCCGGCGACAACGGGGCGGCGACCAGTCGCCGCAAAATCGGCGCGCTCGAGGCCTCGGTGTTGAGGTAGTATTCCGAGCGCTCGAGATCCACCACCATATCGATCTGATGCCGGCGCAGCCGATTGAGAATGATCTCGAGTGACTCGGCGCCTTCGCCCTCATACCGGATGAACTCCACCCCTTCAAGCCCCGCAAGCTGCGCCGGCGGCGCGCCGTGGCCGACCAGCCCCACTCTGAACACCGATTCTTCTCCGTTTGAGAACACCGCCGCGAAGCCGACCACGAGCAGAGTCGGGAACAGGATGTTCCAGAACAACGCGCCGCGGTCGCGAACGAACTCCATGTTACGAGCTTTGAAAATCGCGATGAACTTCTTCACACTTTCTCTCTCCGAACCGGGCTCGCCGCTTAGGCGCGCAACGAGCTCCCGGTCAGTTTCAGAAACAGATCTTCCAGGTTCGGTTTGTGAATGCTCAGGCCGTCGAGGTTGAGCTCCATCGTAAGCAGTCTGCGGACCGTTTCGTCGATCCGCGCGGTGGTGAGCTCCACGGCGCCGTCGCGAATCTCAGCGCCGCTCGGCAGTTGGGACGGGTCGGTGATGAAACGCTCGCCCGGCTCGGGAATCCGAATCAGCACGCCGGTGAAATGGCGATCGAGCAGGCGTTGCGGAGCGTCGAGCTCGAGGATCCTGCCGTGGTCCATGATCGCGACCTCATCGCACAGCAGCTGCGCCTCGTCCATATAGTGGGTGGTGAGGATCACCGTCGTGCCTTCAGCTTTCACGCGCTCGATCAGCGACCAGAAGTTGCGCCGCGCTTGCGGGTCGAGCCCAGTGGTCGGTTCGTCCAGAAACACCACCTCAGGCGCGGGGATGATCGCAAGCGCAAGCAGCAGCCGTTGGCGCTGTCCTCCCGAGAGCTTGCGGTTGTCGCGGTTGATGATCTCCCGCAGCGAGCAGATCTCGATGACCTCCTCCATGCTGCGCGGATCGGGATAGAACGCCGAGAACAGCTGCAGGGTCTCGCGCACCGTGATGAACTCCGGCAACGCGGTATGCTGAAACTGTATCCCGACCTTCTCCTTGAAGCGAGTGTCGATGGGGTTGCCGCGGAACAGAATCTGGCCGCTATCGGGCGCGAGGATTCCCTCCATCATCTCGATGGTGGTCGTCTTGCCCGCACCATTAGGGCCGAGGAGCCCGAAACAGATGCCTTCGCGGATATCGAAACTGACGCGGTCAACAGCGCGCACATTCTGATAGCGCTTGCTGAGCTCACGCACCTGGATGATCGGTTCCATAGTTCTCTGTAACTACAGTACGAAAAACTGACCGTCTATGGCAACAATAGCGTTTGCCCTTAGCTCCCGATAGTGGCGACCATCACGGCCTTTATGGTGTGCATGCGGTTTTCGGCCTCGTCGAACACCTTGGAGTATTTGCTGCGGAACACCTCGTCGGTAACTTCCATCTCGGTGATCCCGAACTTCGCGGCGATCTCAGCGCCGATCTCTGTTTCGGTGTCGTGGAAGGCCGGAAGGCAGTGCATGAAGATGACCTCGGAATTGCCGGTGCGTTTGATCAGGTCCATCGTGACCTGATACGGGCTCAGGAGCTTGATGCGTTTCTCGAATTGCGACTCCTCGCCCATCGAGACCCAGACATCGGTGTAGACGACATCGGCGTCCGCGATTGCGGGCTCGATCTTCTCGGTGCACTCGATCACCGCTCCGGTTTCCTCCGCGATTGCGCGCATCTCGCGCATGATCCCATCAGCGGGGTGGAGCTCTTTGGGGCCGACTCCGAGGTAATGCATCCCGGTTTTCGCCGCGCCGATCATCATGGCGTTCGCCATGTTGTTGCGGGTGTCGCCCATGAACACGAGCTTCACTTGCTCGAGCGGTTTGCGGATGTGCTCGCGTACCGTCATGAAGTCGGCGAGGATCTGCGTTGGGTGGTCGGTGTCGGTCAGGCCGTTCCAGACCGGCACACCCGCGTGGCGCGCGAGCAGCTCGGCGGTGTCCTGGCTGAAGCCGCGGTATTCGATCCCGTCGTAATAGCGCCCCAGCACGCGGGCGGTATCCTCGAGGGACTCCTTCTTGCCCATCTGGCTGTTGGAGAGAAAGGTGACATGCCCGCCTTCGTCGTACACCGCTACTTCAAAAGCACACCGCGTTCGAGTGGATGCTTTGTCGAATATCAGGACGACGTTCTTGCCGTCGAGGAGCTTCGTCCGTATCCCGGCGCGTTTCTTCTGCTTGAGGTCCAGCGAGAGGTCCAGCAGGTACTGAATCTCCTCGGTGCTCAGGTCCTTCAACGTCAGAAGATGTCTTCCTCGCAGGTTAACCGGCATGCCTTACCTCCAGATCTCCGCGTGAATGTTGGTACCATAACCACAGGCTGCGCCGGCGTCTACTCCCGTCAGGCTCATTCGCGTAGCAGCGGCATGCTCATGCAACGCGGCCCGCCGCGACCGCGAACCAGCTCTGAGCCCTCTATCTCGAGGACCTCGATGCCGTTGCGTCTGAGCTCACGGTTCGAGATCACGTTCCGGTCGTAGGTTATAACTCTGCCCGGTGCGACCGCCAGCGTGTTGGTGCTGTCGTTCCACTGCTCGCGCGCCGCGCTGAGGGTGTCGCCCTCGACGTTTCTTATCAACCGGACCTCACTCAACCCCAGCGCCTGCTCCAGCGCTTCGGTGAGGCTGTCGACCGGCTCAACCGTGAGCTCCGGGGTGCCGTGCAGACGGTAGACCGCGAGCTCGCGCTCCACTCCGCCGAAGATCGAGAACGCGTCGTGATCCACCATCGTCAGCACCGTATCCAGATGCATGTAGGCCCGAGCCGCCGGGATCTGAACCGCAAGGACCTGCTCGAACCCGCGCCGCAGTAAGCGGGAAGCCAGTTGCTCGATCGCAGCCGGTGAGGTCCGCGCGCTGCACCCGACCACCACCGCCTTGCGGTTGAGCACCAGGATATCGCCGCCCTCTATGGTGTGGGCAGGGTTCTCACGGTAGGTGAGCACCTCGCGGTTTTCCCGCAGCAGCGGATGATGGGCAACGACAAAGGCGATCAACGTGCTCTCGCGCCGCCGGGCTCCCGCCTTCATGGGGTTGATCGACAGCGTAGGACCGATCACGGTTGCAGGGTCGCGCGTGAAGTACAGGTTCGCGAGTGGTGGGATGTAGAAGGGGTTTCCTTCGCGCACGTAATGGCTGAGCGGACGTCGCGCCGGCGCAAACGAGATCTCGTGCTTCTCCAGTCCGGTGATAATCACCTCGGCGAGGCTGCGCGCATCCAGCTCGTTCAGGTAGGCTTCGATCGGGCCTGCCTCGAGCGTGTCTCGCAGGCCGCAGTGCTCGAGCGTGGTTTCGATCAGCGCACGACGCGCCTCGGCGGCGGATGGGTGGTTGCTCGCGGCGATCCGGCTCGCGCCCTTCTCCGCAGTCCCACCGCCCGCGCCTTGATTGCTCCCGGCGGCCTCGGAAGCGCCGGAAAGCACTTCGCCGAGCAACTCGCTCAGATAGTACACCGCGCATCCTTCATCGGCGAGGGTGCGCGCGAACTGATCATGTTCGCGGCTCATCTTCTCAACCCAGGGGATGTCTTCGAACAGCATGTTTTCGAGGTGGTCGGGGGTGAGGCGCTCGAGCTCGCGGCCGGGGCGGTGCAGCAAAACCGCCTTCAGTGGGGAGACTTCGGAATCGACGTTGATTGTCATAGCGACGCTCACACAGTACAGAGTTGCGTGGGGTGACCCGCCGGCGAAGTAAAATGATACGGGATGATCTTCGAAACGGCAAGCCGCCGCGGCAGTGTCTCAACGCAGTGTGTCGTTCAGATGCATTTCTAAATTGACAACCCCGGGTTCTCACATTAGGCTTTTGTGCGGCAGTTAGTCAGTTTACCATCCCAAATTCTAGGAATTGCTATGGAACCCCAAGAACAGATCGAGTATCCCGATTTACCGCGGATGCCCAGTCTTTTTGAAGCCCTCATTCCGATCGTCTTTCTGATTGCTATCCTCAGCGTCGGCATCATCGTGCTGGAGGTCGACCCGCATATTCCGATCGTGCTTGCGGTTGCCGTCGGCGCGCTGGTGGCGATCAGAATGGGGATACGCTGGGAGGTTATCCAGCAGGGACTGTTTCGCGGAATCATGACCGGGATGCAGGCAATTTTGATTCTCATGGTGGT
>PUOW01000361.1 GCA_003552185.1 Spirochaetaceae bacterium | reverse complement strand
CGTCAAGCGGAAGTTCCGGAACCCTCTTGAATCCGCCGGCAACCGGGGTGAGTTCGTGTTGCCTCGTAACCGAATCACCGCTATCATTTAGCATATCGCAACGTGAACTAAACAGACCGGCGATGAGCGCAAATCGGGGACCGGCACCCAGACAGCCGGAAGGGGGCTCTATGACGACCCGTGCAATGCTTCGCGAAGCAACTACGGTAGCGCGCGAAAACGTAATGATCTTTGTCCCGACAATCGCAGCTTCGATTGTGTTCGGGGTGCTCTCGTTGATCGCACACCCGGCTCCGGGCGCCGCAACCGCGCCGTACGGCCCGGGGATGGGAGGCGGCATGACCGACGGGGCATTGATCGCGCGCAGCCTCGGGGTGGCGTCGGTGCTTTTTGTGCTCGGCGCAATCTTGTCTCTGCTCGCCCACGCGATGACCTTGGCGATGGTCAAGCAAAGTCTCGACGGCAGCAAGCCGACGCTGGTTAGCGGGTTTCAGGAGGCAAAGGAACGTATCGTGGCGCTGGCGATTGCGGCGGTGGTCACCGGTGTGTTAATCGGCGTCGGGATGATGCTGTTGCTGCTTCCCGGGCTCATCCTCGCGTTCCTCTTGATGTTCACCTTCACCGCGGTGATCGCCTCAAGATTGAGCGCGTTCGCGGCGCTCAAGAAGAGCTTCAGTCTTGCCACCGGTGAGTTCGGCGAGTCCGCGGTCACGTTCTTGATCATCGTGGCGCTCGGCGTGGTGTTCGCCGCGCTTTCGCTGATCGTTAACCTCGTACCGATTCTTGGTGCGGTGCTGAGCATGGTGCTCGGTGGTGTGTACACCGGCTATATCTCGATCTTGCTGCTGATGACATACCGCAAACTCGAGGGGCCGAGCGTGGGATCCTCCGAATCCGAAGAACAGCCGCAACCGGAGACATAACCGGCCCGGCCGTTTCTTCGGCCACTGCACAGGCATCCGCACATGCTGAAACGATCCGCCGTGTACGGCGCCGCTACGGTTTTGGGAGCCGTAGCGGTTCTGCTCGTGCTCGCTCTCTACTTTGTTGCTCTCCCACGCATTACCGCGGCGGTTACGCGCGCTCAGCTGCAGCAACTCGAAAAACGACTCGAGATCGAGCTCGAGTTCTCGTCCGCCGCTTTGTCGCGGCGACACGGGCTCGTCTTGAACGATCTCCGTGCGACAACCATCGCCGGCGATGTTACGATCACCGCCGACAGCGCGCGCGTTCGTGCCGACTTACTGCGACTTCTTCTCGGACGCCGAGAGATTCGCCGGCTCGAGCTGCGCGGGATCGGCGTACAGGCCTCGAACGATCACGGCGAGCTTACCCTCCGCGCCGATCGAATGCTGACCGACGGGCTTGGTCGCGCCGAACTCGGCTCGCTGCTCCTCGACGCCCCGCGCATCAACGCGCGACTGTACCACGAAACACCGCGACAATGGCTCTCGGTAGAGCTGAAGAACGGACGGGAGCGCGGCGAGAGCCCCGGCCATGAACCTCAACATCGCGACGATACCTCGTTGGACCGCAACCTCGCACGGCTTGTTGAACAGCTACCTCTACCGGGCGAATTGGTGGTAACCGACGGCGTACTGCACCTCGAGCACGGTAACGCGGGCCCGGGCGATCGCCTGCGGCCGCGCACCCCATCGCTTACGCTCGCAGAGCTCTCGCTCGTCGTGAATAAGCCGACAAGAACCGCGGGAGGCCGTCTCGAGACCTCGGGCGAGATTGCGGTCGCCGGCCTGCCCGCCGGTAGTTGGGTGGTGGAGTTGGGGCACAGCAGGCGTGAGGTTCTGCCGACCGGGGCAATTGAGCTACGGGGCCTCGACATTGGGGCGCTTGGCGGGGTTTTGGGGCCTTCGGAGCCGTCCGGTTCACACAGAGGCCTACTGAGCGCCGAGCTTACCACGGCGCGCGGAAGACGCAGATCGGAGACACGTTTCAACGGCCGACTCGAGCTCGAGGATGCTGCATTTCAACTTTCCCAGATCGCCCGAGAATCGTTTGAGCTTCCGTCGTTCAGCTACGCGTTTGAAGGGTTTCTTGATCCCGATGCGCCGGCGCCGGAACCCCGGTTGCTTCACGCAACGCCCGGCCACGGCTCACCCGACGGATCGCCTCCCCTGTCGCAACCGGCAGGATCTGCAGACGGCTCCCGCGGCAGCTTGGTCACCGAGCGCGGGCGCGCTCGTCTCGGCGGCGTTGAGTTCGAGGCGGCCCTGTCGCTTCACGGCCTGCACGGCTTCACCGCAGTACCGGACCGCCTCGAGTTCTCGGTCGATCTCCCCTCCACCCCGGCGCAGGAGCTTCTCGACGCCGTTCCTCGCGCGTTAAGCGGTGAGCTCAGTCGGATGCGCCTCGGCGGCGAGTTCGGTTTACGGTTCGAACTCGAGCTTCCGAGCGCGCACCCGTCGGCGATGCGCCGGCATGCCGAGCCTGAGTTTCGCCGATTTGAGGTTCGAGAGATGCCTTCGGAACTCGATGTGTTCCGCCTCAACGAAGCGTTCACCCACCGCATCGTCGACGAGTCGGTGGGGTTTGACCGCACCGTCGAGATTCCGGCGCCCAAGCCGGTTTCGGACGATTGGCTTAGGAGAACCGCCGGTCTCACCGAGCGCGAGATAGCGTCCAAGCAAATCCGAGGAGTTCTTCTCGGCCCACGCACGACGGAGCGGGCGCCCGGGTTGTTTGACGACTTCAATGCCGGCAAGCGGCTCAGCGCCTTCAGCGAGACCGGGCTCCCGATACCCACACAGCCTCAGGCCGGGCAAGAGAACGAGTCGTGCCGCTACATGCGACTCGAACAGCTCTCGGACCGGTTCGTGCGCTCGGTGATTACCGCTGAAGACCATTACTTCTTCTGGCATACCGGCATCAACTGGCCGGCGCTCAAGCACGCCGTGGAGCGCAATCTCGAAGCCCGCGCGTATCGCCTCGGTGCAAGCACAATCTCGATGCAGCTCGCCAAGAACTTGTTTCTCACGCACGATCGCGTTGCGGCGCGCAAGCTGCAGGAGCTGTTCCTGGTGTACCTTATGGAGCATGTTGCACGGGTGCCGAAGGAGCGCATCCTCGAGATCTACCTAAACGTGATCGAGTTTGGCCCGGGCATCTTCGGGGTCGCTCAGGCCGCGCAACACTACTTCGAGACCGAACCGAGCCGGCTCGGCCTGCTGGACTCTGTCTGGCTTTCGGCTCTGCTTCCGAACCCCAAGCACTATCACGATCTGTTCCATCGCGGCGACGGATCGGAGGCCTGGAGCTCCCGAACGGATTATCAGCTCGAGTTGCTGCGCACGCGCGGGCGCATCAGCGAGGAAGAGTATCAACGTGCACGTGCGAAGCTCGATTCCTACACACCCCGCACCTCGGCCTCGCAGGCCGCATCAGCGGCGTCTTCGAGTAGCGCCGGCGAAGATCCCGCGGGGCTCAACACCCCGCTCAACACCCCGCTCGAGACTACCCTTGAGGCCGAGTCCACGCTGCGGCAGTTCCTTCCTCCTCCGAGGCTGCCCGAACTCAGCAACCCGGACGAGTGGTAATGCGCTGCCGTAATGCGCTGCCGTAATGCGCTGCCGTAAAGGGCTGTAGGACGGCGAGCCTCGATACACCGATGGACGCACGCGCGGGCTTACGCGTATCTTGAAGACAAGACGACGTTATTATCATTGCTACAGTCAAAGGGAGGCACTGCATGGCCCGATCGCGTGAAGAGTACATCGAAAAATTGAAGCAGAAGCTCGAGGATTGGAACACCGAGATAAGCTCGCTCGAGGCGAAAGCCGAGCAGGTTGCGGGGGGCCTGAAGGAGCAGTACCACAAACAGCTTGAAGACGCAAAGCTGCGGCGAGATGAGCTGCAGGATACACTCGCGGAACTGAAGCAGTCCGGCGACGCCGCGTGGGACGATCTCAAATCCGGCGCCGACCTCGCGTGGGACGCGCTCACGACTGCGTTGAAATCCGCAAAATCGAAGTTCGAGCGCTGACGCCACGCCGATCGAAGTCTGCCGATCGCATTCTACCGATCGGCGGACTAGACCGCCGCGATCATAACCGCATACGCCGTTGCGATCGCGGCGCCGAGAACCACGCCCACTACGATCTCGGGAAGTGAGTGTCCCGACAACTCCGATACTTCGGGCTCCCCGCGCTCGCGCAGGAGCTTGTTCAGCATCTTGGCTTGGTGTTGCACCGCCCCGCGCAGGCGGTACGCGTCGTATACCACGATCGCGCTGAACACCGCCGCGACCGCAAACAGATCCGAGTTTAGGCCGCGACGAAACGCGATGCCGACAAGAAGCGCGGTGGAGAACGCCGAGTGCGCGCTCGGGAAGCCTCCGGCGTTTACGAAATAGCGCAACTGCCACCTACGCGCGCGGAGCGAATGCACCACCACCTTGATCAGTTGCCCGCTGAGTTGTGCCGCGACCGCGACGATTAAGGTATCGGAAATCTCGCCCATATTACTGTGAACTTACCGTGAACTCGAACCTTGACTCGAGGCTTCACGCGTGCGCACCGAACGAAGCCGCGGCTCTCGACCTCAGGTTTCGTCGCGCTTCTTGCGTCGCGAGTTAACGAAGCGCGCAAACTCGTTGATGTTCTTGACCACGATTCGATCGGTGTAGATCTCGATCCTGCGCTGCGTTTGGAACTGAGTCAACACTTCACGACTGAGCTCCGGCGAGATGCCGGCCCAATGCCCGATATCGCCGGGGGTGGTGTAGAAGACCCGCTCGGCACTTTCCGGCTTAGCACCCGACTGCGATTCATCGAGCATCAGAAAGACATCGGCGACCTTGGCGTGCGTGTCGTCGAGTGTGAGAATCATAAATCGCCGGCGCTGATCGTAAATGCGTTTTGTGAAGAGCTTTAGAAGCTTGAGCGCGATTTGTGGGTTCCCGCGCATGAGAATCTCGAAGTTTGCGCGATTGAACTCGAGCGCTTTCACCGGGTCTAAGCAGATTGCGTTCGCCGACCGCGGGGCTTCCTCAAGGATCGCCATCTCGCCGAAGATTTCACCCGGATGCAGGATGTCGATTGTCTTTTCGATTTCACCCATTATCTTTGAAATCTGCACCCGCCCCGCCTGAATAAGATAGAATGCGTCGCCCGGCTCGTACTCGCAAAAAATGATGCTTCCTTTGTTGAAGTGTACGGCGAAGCGCTCGAAAGCATCGAGGTTGAGCTCCATCTCAGGCACCCTCCAGACCGCGCAGGGCGTTGTTGACTTTGCGCTTCAGCGGCTCGGATACGCCGCTACGCGAGAGAATCTTCTTGTAGAACCCGCCGGCGCGCTCCTGATCGCCGTTCTCCTCGTAGCTCTGCCCAAGATAGAACAACGCTTCATCGAGGTCCGGCATCTTCGGATAACGCTGCACCAGCGCGGTGAAATGGCGAATGCAGTCGTCGTAGCGCCCGAGGCTGTAGAGACAGCGGCCGATCTCGAACATCGACTTCACGACGTACTCGCGATCCTCGGAGGTATCGACAATCGTCTTGAACTGCTTCATCGCCTCGCTATAATTGCCCTGGCTAAAGCTCGAGACCGCCGCGTAATACTGCTTGGCCACCGGCCCGAGTTGCGCGTTTCGCTCTCCGCCTTCAGACGATCCTCCGCCCAGGCCCCCGGAGCCCGCCTCCGATCCGCCGCCTCCCGCTGCACCTCCGGCGCCGCCGTTGCCGAGCCCGGGGCCCTGCCCGATTCCGTATTTCGAGACGAACTGCTCGGCCTGCTGTGCTAGTTTGTTGGCGTCCTGATGATACGCGCCGCTGGGATAATAGGTGAGGTACTTCTGGAAGGCGTACAGCGCCTTGTCGTACTCCTTCTTTTTCATGTAGTACTCGCCGATGCGATACAAGCCCAACTCGGGATTAACCTGTTCGCCTTCGGCGAGCAAGCCCCGCACCTTGGCGTGGAGTCTCCGCAACTGATTGGAGAACACATTGAGCATCTTCATCACGATGCGGGTGTTAGAAAGTGCAAGCTGCTCAAACTCCGGGACGGAAAACACCACCACATGCGAATCCGAGAGCGCGACCGCGTTTTCCTCGCGCGGATACTTTCCGAGCGCAGATTTCACACCGAAAAACTCGCCGGTTTGAATGTAATCGCGCACCGCTTCACCGGTCTCGATATCGTTTGAGTTGAGACTGACCCGGCCCGCTTTCAGGATGTAGATGCGATCGCTGACATCACCCTGGAAATAAATGACCGAGTTGGCTTTGTACGTCATGGCCTTCCGCACGTCACGACTCCCGTGTAAAGAACTCTAAACACTAAATCGGGTAAAATCAAGGTTATGCACTTTCGCTAGTATCGGCACTTGACCCACGAAACAAAAATGGCCGATTCTAATACGAAATGGTAGACCTGCATACGCACTCGACGGCCTCCGACGGCACCTTATCACCACAGCAACTGGTGACCTACGCCGCCGAACGCAATCTATCCGCGATTGCCCTGACCGATCACGACACGGTCGCAGGTGTCGACGAGGCGGTTGAAGCCGGGCGGCGGCTCGGTCTGCAGGTTATACCCGGTATCGAGCTCGAGGTCGAGTACCCGCGCGGTGTGTTTCACATGCTCGGACTCGGACTCAAACGGTTCGGAACCGAAGGCCGGCGCATGCTTCTCCGTCTGCAGGAGTTTCGCACCGAACGAAACCTGCGCATAGTTGCAGCGGCGCGCAAGGCCGGAATCCCGCTGGAGTATCACGAGGTAACCGAACTCGCCGGTGACGGACTCGTGGGGCGCCCACATTTCGCACGCCTGTTGGTTCGCAAGCACGTCGTTCAAAACGAACAAGACGCCTTCAATCGCTACCTCGCGGACGGGCAACGATTATACGCGAAGCGCGAACGTCTCTCCCCGAGCGCCTGCATACGGCTGATTCACGATGCCGGCGGCACGGCGGTTTTGGCCCACCCACGAACCCTGCTCTTGAGCTGGACGAAACTTGAGCAGCGGCTTCGTGAATGGAAAGAGCTCGGTCTCGACGGCGTTGAGGCATACCATGCGAACGCGCCGCTCGAGCTCGCGCAACGCTTCGAGGCGATCGCCGAGAAACTCGGGCTGCTCGTCACGGCCGGATCGGATTTCCACGGCCCGGAGCGGCCGGATCGCCGTTTGGGATACGCCTCGGGCGGTATATCGATACCCGATGCCTTCGCGGAGCCGTTTCTCCAAGGGGCGAAGCTCGCAGGTTCACAGCAATGACGGTTTTGCTCGAGCGCCTCGGCGCGCGTAGCAGAGCCGAACTCGCGTCGGCGCTGTATGCGGTTGGGTTTTTCTTCGAGGTTGTCCGCCGACTTGCTTTGTTCGCGTTCGCGCGCAAACCGGCGATACGCGTCTTGACGATGCAGATTCTCTTCACCGGGGTTGAGGCACTCGGAGTGATCGCGGTGCTTTCGATGAGCCTCGGTGCGGTCGTGATCGTGCAGGGGCTTTCGCTCCTGCCGCAGTTCGGTCAGGCATCGCTCACCTATACCATCCTCATCGTGGTGATCACACGTGAGCTCGGTCCGATTCTGACCGCGTTCATCGTAGCGGCGCGCTCCGGCACCGCAATCGCAACCGAGCTCGGAACCATGGCAGTCAATCGCGAGATCGAGGCCTATATCGCAACCGGTATCAACCCGATCTCGTTTCTTGTGGTCCCGCGCGTGATCGGCGTCACCGTCTCGGTTCTGCTCTTGAATGTGTACTTCAACGTATTCGGTCTTGCGGGTTCGTTTTTCGTATCGCGACTTGCCGCCGGCGTAACCCTTGCCGAGTACACCCGTGAGTTGAGCGCGGTACTGCAGCTCGGAGATCTGATAGGCTCTGCGATCAAGAGTGTGATATTCGGCGTCTTGATCGCGTTGATTTCGAGTTACCACGGGTTGCTGGTGGAGCAAGCGAGCACCGAGATTCCGCAGCAGGCGATTCGCGCGGTGAGCCGGTGTTTTGTCCTGTTGATCGTCGTGAACGTGGCTCTCACGGCATTGTATTACTTGTAGCAATGAGCGAGAAACGACCGGACCCCAACCGGCCGCCGCAGCAGCGGCCTCAGGACACCGCCACACACGGCACCGATACCGAAGCCGGCGTAGCGGTAGCGGTACGGCTTGAAGAGGTGTCTTTGGAGTACCCCGGATTTCGTGCATTGAACGAGGTCTCGATCGATATTCCGCTCGGTACAACCACCGCGATCATGGGTCCCTCCGGTTGCGGCAAGACCAGCCTGCTGCGCTGCGCCGCCGGCCTGGCGGTACCCGATACCGGCAAGGTAAGCATTCTCCGGACCGAGCTCGAGAGCGCGCCCGAACGCGAGCTCACGCGCCTACGAAGCGAGATGGGTTTCGTGTTTCAGCACGGCGCGCTGTGGCAAAACATGACGGTGCTTCAGAACATGCTCCTTCCGCTCGAAACGCACCGTCCCGAGCTGAGCCCCGACGCGCGGCGGCGCCTGGTAGCGGACGAAGCTCGCCGATTTGGGGTCACCTCGCTGCTTCCGTTGCGCCCGGCACAGGTGTCGGGCGGCGGACAGAAGCTCATCGCGTACCTCCGCGCCGTCATACTCCGCCCACGCTTACTGTTCCTCGACGAGCCGACGAGCTTCCTCGACGGCCGTACGGCCGAGCTTCTCAAGGACGATCTCAAGAAGCGCATTCGGGCCGGCTGCACAGTGGTAATGGTTACACACGAGAGTAACGCCGCCGCGTCTATTGCCGACCGGCTGCTCGTGATGGAGAGCGGCTCGGTGATCGCCGCGGGCCCGTTGTCGGAGGTCACGCGCTCGAGCGACGAGCGCGTGCGGACAATCCTTGAGAAGGTTTTGAACGAAACCGCGGTTTACGATCAGGATATCCTGTCGCTGCTTGAACGGGATGAGAATGATTGACGAACTGCGTGGGCTAGCCTAGAGTAACGATGCGAGGGGACGGCGGTGAAGTTTCGTATTCGCTTCAGTAATCAGATTGTAGGGTTATTTGTGCTCGGCGCGTTCGCGGGGGCGATCACCGCAATCATCGCGCTCGGTATGAATCAACGCTGGTTCGAGCAGACGCATCAGTACTACAGCGAGTTCAGTACCGCGCGAGGCTTAAGTCCCGGGCTCCCGATCAGCTTTCGGGGATTTCAGATCGGGCAGGTTCGCGATGTCACGCTCACTGAGGACAACACCGTACGCGTGAGCCTTACGGTCTCGGATTCCCACATCGATAAGCTCACCGAGCACTCGGTCCTGCAGTTGCAAAGCAACCCGCTCGGGATCGGCGGCGGGCTGGTGCTCCATCAGGGGCGTATACCCACCGGGCCTCCGGATCCTGAGTCGCTGATCCCGTCCTGGAACTCGGCTCGCGGAATTGCGTTGCGGGAACTGGAGTTGGTCGAGGTCGTGACCGAAGGAGACGTCATCGGCGAACTGTTGGACGCGCTGCCCTCGCTCGTCGCGACCGTGAACCGCACCGCGGCATCCGGCGACGCGCTTCTTGTGGAGCTTCGCGAAAGTCTGAGCGAGGGCGCCGAAGGCCCTCTGCCGGAGTTGTTGCGGAGCGCCGAACTCGCCGGCAGCGAGCTACAAGGCCTTCTGGTGACCACGGAGGCGCTTGTCAGCAACCTCCGCCCGCTTACCGAGGAGCTCGAGCAGCCCGAGGGAGCTATCGTGCGGCTGGTTGGCCCGGAGCTCGATGAAGCGCTCAAACAGATTAACCGCACCTTAGCCCATATCGAGGATTTTTCGGGATTTGTGGCCGGCACCTCACCCGAGATTCGATCCTTGCTGTACGAGAGCCGTGAAGCCCTCGAGACCGGTCACGAAGTCTTGCACGGGCTCCGCAACAACCCGCTTCTACGCGGCGGCATTCAACCACGTCCCGAACCCGCATCGTCGTTTGAGAGCTACCGCCAGGAGGAGTTCTGATGGG
>PUOW01000032.1 GCA_003552185.1 Spirochaetaceae bacterium | reverse complement strand
TCGCGCGAGCTCTTCCTAGTCGGCCGAATCAGCGTGATCGTGATTGCGTTGATCGCGATGGGGCTCGCGATGAACCCCGAGGCAACCATCCTCGGTCTGGTAGCGTACGCCTGGGGCGGCTTCGGTGCGGCGTTCGGCCCGGTTATCCTGATGGCGTTGTTTTCGCGGCGTACAACCTGGCAATCAGCCCTCGCCGGGATGCTCACCGGAACCGTGGTGTTGATCGTGTGGGACGCAGTAGGCCTTGGGGCGACGATGTACGAGATCGTACCCGGGTTCGTCGCGAACTTCGCCGCGATCTTTCTCGTGAATGCGGTCACGCAGCAGCGCAACGCCGAAATCCTCGCCGGTTTCGACGAGCAGGTATCGGCCGTTAAGGCGGAGATGTAGAGAGCGGCGCGGAGCCGTGCCGGGGCGGGGTCTGCCGGCGCGGAGCCGCGCCGGTGGGCAGCCCGGTCATCTCCGCCGGCCGGGCTGCACGGTCTCAGTGCTCCATGATCGTGATCTCGACGCGTCTGTTTCTCCGCCTCCCTTCCGGACTCCGGTTGTCGTCGATCGGGCGCGAGGCCCCGAACCCGCGCGTGAGTATCTGGTCGGCGCTTCTGACCTCGCTGTCGAGCAGATACTGCCCCACCGCTTGCGCACGCTGTTCCGACAACAACTGACGCCCCTCCTCGGTTCCGGCCAATGCGGTATGCCCGGAGACTAAAATGTCGTGCTCGGGGTAGCGAAGCAGGATCTCCGCTATTGAATCAAGCTTGCGTTTCTCGGACAGCAGTAGCTCGTCCGAGTCGGGTTGGAACCGGATGTCTTCGAGCGAAATCGTTACACCCCGCTCGTCGCTCGCTACCGAGGTATCCTCTATCCCGCGATCCTTGAGACCCTGTTCGATCTCGTCGCGCATCGCGTCTCTGTCCAAGGGATCGGACTCAACAACACGCGCCTCGGCCGTGCCGGAGAACTCAAAGGTCCGCCCGTCGGAGAGCGAGAACAGCAGCGCATACTCTTCTTCGTAGAAGTACGGCCGGCCGGCGAGGTTGTCCCAGTAGAGGCGCTGGTCGGCGTAGCCGGTTATGGTATGCGGATACAGTTGCGCCGCACCGACAACGTCGGGGCGATGCAGCACGTTATAGCGAATCTCTATCAGATCGAGTTCCAGGCCGTCGAGTTCCTCGGTCCCTACGTACCGGTAATCCACGGTTATCGGAAAATGGAGCGCCTCCGGAATCCCAAAGCCACGTCGAAAGTCGTGCACCTCCGAGCCTTCTGCGCTCCAGGTATCGCCGGGAGCGAGGGCGTGCTCAGGGAATACCGGCACGTCGCGCACTACCGGCATAAAGTAATGCGGCTCTATCTCCAAATAGCCCTGCGCATCGCGCTCGAAACGCGAGAAGTACTCTTGACCCCACGAAAACACTTCGCCGGCCCGCCGAGCCTCCTCCGATGTCTGAAAGCGCGCTTCAACCCGCCCCCGATCCTCTGAGGCTTCGGTGATTTTGATCGCGATTCGATTCAGTATCCGCGCATCGTGCGAGTAGCGACCGTTGATGCGAACCTCTTGATCGACGGTCGAAAGAATGCGATAGCGTTCTCCCTCACGATACCGGTACTGAAAATGACGTTCTTCCTGAGCCGACGCCGGAGCGATTGCCGTCATCAGCAGCAATGCAGTAGCTACGTATCGCTTCACAGAACCTCCCCACAAGCATTTCAACACCACCGATACCTCACTTAGCTCTATTATTACGTGAACTTGACAAAGGCACAAGCGCTGGATACATTAAGAGGCCGAGACATTTGAGACAGCACAGGTGATTCAGCGTGCCTGGTACCGATATCAAAACACCCACCGAGCCAAAGCACAATCTGCTCATCTCGATCACGCCCGGGCTCTCGCACCAGGTTGAGCGAGAGCTCGACCCGCTTGCCGCGTCGGTATATCGTGCGGCACAACACGGTGCCGACTTCATCCACGAACTCCCGAAGCCGCACCTTACACCGGTGGAGTTGCTCCTGCCGGTGGCCGCCCGCATCGAGAGAAGCGCCGAGAAAACTCAATGCCTGATTATATCACGAGAGGAGCAGCGAATACGCGGGGTACTTGCGCTTGCCCGTAGAGCTTCGGCTGAGGCTTCGGCGCACGATGGCCCCACGAATGTGTGGCGCGGGCTCGGTGTGGTTGGGTTGTACGGCAATAGCGCAACCCGCACGCACTCGGAGCAGCTTGCCGACCGCCCGGATATCGTTGTGGCGACCCCTGAAAGGCTGATAGATTTCGTCCGGCGCGATAGCATCGAGTTAGCCGGGATCCGCCTTGTTGTGGTGGAGGAACCCGAGCTTGAGCACGCTGAGGGGTTCAATGCCGATGTGCAGTTCATTTATTCAAAGCTTCGCTCCACACCGCTCACCTGCGTGTTGACGCCTTCATTTCACCGTCACCTATCCGAGCTGGAGCGCGTTCTTGCGCGCCCGAAGCGGATAGCTGCGGAGCATGCCCGGCCGGGCAACGGTGTCACTGGTGAGCGAAACTCGAGCAGAAGCAATTACTCACAACAGGAGCGTTTCGTTATGCCGAAACACACACAGATCGACGAAAACGAACTCAAATCACAGGTCGACGAGATTCTTCGCAGGATCCTCGAGGAAGAAGACCCCGAGGAACTTAACGCCTATAAGCGGCTCGCGAAGAAGTACGTACCGTTTTCTCGACGCGGTTACCTCATGGCCTATCTACTGAAATACGCTGCAGGCGCGCAACCCAAGAATCGCAAGACGGGTTCGAACGGCGAGTACACCAGCATATTCGTAGGCGTCGGCAAGAACCGCAAGGTGTTTCCAAAAGACCTCATTCAACTGTTCGCGGATGTCGACGGAGTTACCTCCGACGACATCGGCCAGATTAAGATCCTTGATAACTACTCGTTTCTCGAGATAACCCCTACCAAGGCACAGCCCGCGATCGATACCCTGAACGGGCGTGAGTTTCGCGGGAGACGCTTAACGGTCAATTTCGCGCGGAAGAAAGACTAAAGCAAAAGACTAAAGCAATAGACGCGTGAGCGCGTTCAGCACTAGGTAGGCGTTGAGCACCAAGCCCGATAGTAAGGTCGTAAGCGCGAGACTCTCGCACAGCAGCGCCTCGCGGCCTCTATCGAGCGCGCTCTTCGCGAGTGAGGGGTCTCGAAACAACAGCAGATCTCGCTCGGCGCGTTTGCGCCGCCCTCTTTTCCAGAGCCGGCGGTACACAAGCAGAAACAGCACGCCCGGAGGCAGCAACGGCAGCAGCGGCAACGCGGCCAGCGTTATCGCGAGAACCGCTAAGCTATGGTGGAACGGGCTATTTAGCAGCCCGTAGGCCACCGAGCCGAGCAGCACCCCGCCCAACACGAGCGACGGAAGTGTGAGCGGGTTCCAGTACTCGTTCCGCCGACGGCCGTACCAAAGCGCTCGCTCGTACACGCTGCCGGGATCGCCGTCGTACACCAGCACCAGAAGCGGCTCAGCCGCTTCGCCTTTGAACACCAGTTTGCCGTACTCGCGGTACGCCGGGCCGGCGACAGAGAATCCGGTTCCTTCGGCGATCGAGTGCAACTTGCGCCATCGGAGCGCAACCAGGGGATGCTCGGGGGCGCCGTCGGACTCCGGACCGTCCGCCGCTACCTCCCCCTCGGCCGGAACCATGTGCACGCGCTCGCCGTCCATCTTCACCGCAACCGAGAGCGTCGGGCTTCGCAACCACACCGTATTCTGGCCTTGTATCGCCTCGAGGCTGCCTGCGAAGCGAAAGAGCCCGAGCCGTTCGATCGGCACGCCGATTCTTCCGGAAACGTGAGGCGACAATGCTCGGAGACCGGCAGCGTGCACCACGCGGCGGCGGAAGGCGCGGCGACTCCGCCGAATCAAGACCGCACCGATCCCCGGGATCACGAGATAACAGGTTAACGCAATAAGCCCTATCAAGACTAACTGTTGCATTACTTGTGTAACTCGAGCAATTTGTTTACGCTAGGTGTCGATATGCTTGAACGAATAATCGTGGGTCCTCTCTACACCAATGCTTACATCGTGTCGACCGGCAAGAAGGAATGCATCATCATAGACCCCGGCGATGAGGCCGAGAAGCTCTGCAACCGTCTTGAGTCGCTGAATCTTATCCCGCAAGCCATTATCTGTACACACGGGCACCTCGATCATACCTCGGCGGCGGTTGGAATTCAAAGCCATTACCGACACGAACGCGACCATCACGTTCCGATCGGCATTCACACCAAGGACGCCGAGTTTTTCGGGCACGATGCTGAGAGCCGACATCAAGACTGTTTTTTTCCGCTCGGCGACGACGCGACGCGCGTGTTCGAGCAGTTGCGACCGGGCATTCCGGACGCCGATTTCGAGATCACGATCGGCGAGCCGATTCTCGGATCCGACCTTGTGGCGATCGCTACCCCGGGGCATACACCCGGAAGCGTCTCGTTTTACAGCGAAACGCGCGGCGTGGTGTTTAGCGGCGATACGCTGTTGTTCAAGTCGGTAGGACGCACCGACCTCAACGGCGGTTCCGGTGACGAGTTGCTGAAAAGCATCTCATCGGTTTTGTACGCATTGCCTCCCGAAACACGTCTCTTTCCGGGACATGGACCGTTTTCGAGCATAGAGCGCGAGAAGCTGACGAATCCGTTGTTGGAAGGCGAGCGAACGTTTTAGCAGCACTATGCCGTGGCGCGACAGCCCTCGATTCACACGAGAAAACTGAACACCGCTCCGGTATCGGCTATCCCGCCGAGAGCCGCGGCACGGCCGCCTGCCGCTTCGGCGCCGAGGGCGGTCTGAAGCCGACTGTGATAGGCGGCGATCAGTTGGTCGAGTTGCTCGGGGCTCAGGTCGGCGGTGCCCGTTCGCGCCTCTCCCGCGGTGTCGGAGCCGCCGGCACCCCCACGGGCCACCGCCAACCGCTCCACGAGTGCGTCGAGCGCCCGTAACCGGTGCAGGCTGAACCCCGCCTCGCCGCCGGAGGGCACGCCTTGCAGATGCCGGAAGCGAGCATAACTATAGTTCGCCCGCAACGGTAAGGTTACCGGAGCGCTCGAGAGCCTCGCCCGCATAAGCCTGTTGACCGGCACGGTTCTCAGATCGCTGACGCCGGTGGGAATAGACGTCATATGCAGTCCCTCCATCTACAAATATACTATCGGAGGAACTCTACCGGCAGTTTACCGGTTTCTGGTTGTGAATACGGAAGGGATACCCCGCGGCGCTCTGCCGCGGGGCGGTTTGGTATGTACAGAGAGGCTTGCTGCGGCGTGTACGCCTCGCGGGTCAGCGTTCGCGTCGTTCCTCGGCGGTTTTGCAGTCGATGCACAACAGGGCATACGGAATAGCTTCAAGCCGTTCACGAGGGATGCGCGTGCCGCACTTCATGCATTGCCCATAGCGCTCGCTCTCGATACGCACCAAAGCCGAGTCTATCAGGCGCAGACGCTTCATCTCTTGCGCCCCGATCGCCTCAATAGTTTTTCTGCCGATGTCGTCCGCCGCGAGATCAACGAGATCCTTGGCCTCCATCGTGTCGGCGAGTTCCTTGAACTCCTCGTTCTCGGCAGCCAGTGTTTCTAATATCTCTGATTTAAGCTGCAAGAGCGATTGACGCATTCGTTCTACAAACTCTTGATCCATACAAGGTCTCCTCGCCGGGACGGCTCTTAATCGTTATCGTGAGTGCCAATATATACGAATATTCAGCGGCGTTGTCAAGCATTCGGCACCTCTGCTAAGCTACATGAGACCGTTCATGCCGACACAAGTTTTGTGGGAGACCGATGCTGCACCCAGTATCCTGGAGTTTCTCCTGGCGCAAACACTCGGTTGAAGGAGGGTTTCATGCAGGTAACTCGTCACGGAGTAACGATCGAAACGATGCGGGGAGACATTACCCGCCAACCCGATTGTGACGCGATTGTGAACGCGGCGAATGCGGAACTCCGCACCGGCGGAGGCGTCGCGGGAGCGATTCATCGCGCCGCCGGTCCCGAGCTCGAGCGAGAGTGTCGCCCGCTCGCCCCGATCCTCCCCGGTGAAGCGGTAATGACCGCCGCTCACCAGCTTCCGAACAAGCACGTGATTCACTGCCTCGGGCCGGTCTACGGCCGTGATAAACCGGAGGCGAAGCTTCTGTCCGACTGCTACCGCAACGCGCTTCGGATCGCCGAGGAACAAGGGCTCGAATCGGTGGCATTCCCCGCGCTCTCAACCGGTGCGTTCGGCTATCCGATCGAGGAGGCGGCTCGCGTAGCGATAGGAACCGTCCTCGAGACCGCTCCGGAGTTGAACAGTGTTGCGGTTGTGCGTTTTGTGCTGTTTGGAGAGCGCGACCTGCAGGTTCACGACGACGCGTTACGCGCCGTCGCGGAGTCGTAGCTGCGCGGCGCTTCAGCCGGTTCGAGCGGGCGACGGGAGTCGAACCCGCGTCACGAGCTTGGGAAGCTCGGGTAATGCCGTTATACGACGCCCGCTCGCACCGGCCGCGCAGGACTACAGGCCCGCGCGCCCGCATTAGAACCGGTCGGGAGTATCTCTACTCCTCCGGCCTCACCACAAGGCTCACCACCTCGGTGCCGAACCGCGAGAGAACTAACCGAGAGTTCTCCTCGATCGTGTACGGAACCGAGACCGCCCCGCCCGGGTGCTGCATCTGCAATATGCGCGCGCGTTGCCCGTCGGGGTTGATTACGTCCAGCGTGAGCTCAACCGCCACCGGGTATTCCGGTAATACGCGCTCAAACAACCCGAACATCATGCCGTCCGGGATATCGTCTTCGTCCGGCGCAACGATGTAGAGCGTTACGCGACTTCCGGGTTCCATCTCGGAGCCGGAGGACGGGGACTGCGACACCACCGTACCGGCTGCGTCGTCGTCATGATCGTCCGGATCTGCGAGACGAAACGAGAACGGCGTATTCTCGGACGCCAACAGCCGCACCGCTTCATCGTACTCCATACCGGTATACGACGGAACCGTAACGCTGTCAACACCCGGCCCGCGGCTCACGACCACGTCGAGCGAGGTGCGACCGGCAAGCGTCGTGCCGGGTTCGGGGTGCTGCTCGAGTATGGTACCCGGCTCGGACTCGTCGTATACGTAGCTCACATTCGCGACCTCGAGAACCTCGTCATAGGTGCTGAACAGAGTGCGCAACTCGGTCCGCACCTCGTTGAGATCACGACCGCGGTAGTCGCCGACCTCGTCGACGACCGCGCCTTGGCTCACGATAATGTTGATGCGCTTTCCGGCCTTCACGATCGTGCCGGGAGCCGGGTTCTGATCCATGATCCGGCCCCGCGAGGCCGGATCAGACGAGTAACGCGTCTGAACCAGCGGGTATAGCTCGCGCTGCTGCAGCTCGATCAAGGCCTCTGTCAACTCCGCGTCGCGAACATCCGGAACCATGATCTCTTCTGTTCCCTGCAACGTGAACAGAAAAGTCGTTGTTCCGGCGATCACGGTAAGCACCATAATGCCTACCAGCGAATACACCACGATCTTGAAGTACTTGATATCGGGGTTGTCGTCGTTTCTGGGTAGTAGCTGCTTGGCGCGCTCTAATACACGATTCACTGCTCGGTGCCTCCCAGCACGCTCTCACGTATCGCCGGATTGCCGTTGAGAAACGTTCCCCATTCCGCCGGTTTTCGTGATTTCTGCTGGAGCCTCAGTATTCCGAGCACTCCATTACCGGTTTGTATCAAAATTCCAAGCCCCCTGTCTACACCCAGCACCCTCCCCGGCTCTCGAGCCGGCCCCAGGAGATGATCGACCCGATCTTCAGGGCAGACGGTAGCCTCGAGAATCTTAAGCTCGACACCGTTCAGGTACGTATACGCACTCGGCCACGGGGTGTAGGCGCGCACCATTCGCTCGATGTTCACCGCCGGCGTGTTCCAGTCGATCTGCCCGTCGGCTTTAGAGATCATACCACAATAGGTGGCCTCGTTCTCGTCCTGAGCCCACGTCGTTGCAGTGCCGGATGCGACTCGGCGTACCGCTTCGGCGAGTAGTTTCGCGCCGCTCTCGGCAAACTCGGCGCTGAGTTGTTCCGTAGTTTCCGAGCCGTCAAGCGGCCTACGCGACTGCAGGTAGATCTCGCCGGCGTCCATCCGCTCCGACAACGACTGTATCGTAACGCCGGTCTCGCGGTCGCCCGCTAAGATGGCCGCCGGTATCGGAGCCGGGCCGCGATGCCGCGGGAGCAACGAAGGATGCAGGTTGATTCCTCCCCGCCGAAACAACGCGAGGAACTTCGGCCCGAAAATCTTGCCGTACGCCACGCAGATCAAGAGCTCCGGCGCGTAGCTCGCCACATCTCGGCGCGCCTCGGCGTTTAACCGCTCGGGCTGCAAAACCGGTAGCTTTAGCTGCTCGGCGAGTTGCTTAACCGGCGAGGCCGTCAGCCGTCGTCCTCGCCCGCTCGCTCGATCGGGCGCGGTCAGCACCGCGCAGACCTCCGCGACCTCGTGCACCGCTTTGAGCGACGGCACCGCGAGCTGCGGAGTGCCGGCAAACAAGACACGCATCGAGTGTTAGGACTCCTGCGACTGCGGCGCTCGGTATTTCTTCTGAAGCCGATCACGCTTGCGCTGCGATAAGTGGTCCCAGAACAACACGCCGTTGAGATGATCGAGCTCGTGCTGAATGACGCGCGCGAGCATCCCCTCGGCGCTTAGGGTAAAGAGCTTGCCGTCGGCGTTTCGGGCCTGCACGCGCACACCCGCGGGTCGCAGCACCCCGGCGAATGTGCCGGGAATACTGAGGCATCCCTCCTCGAGCAAACTCTCTTCAACCGAAGTCTCGATGATCTCGGGGTTTATGAAGGTGCGGGGCTGGTCATTCGGCAGGTCGACCACGAACAAGCGCAGTCCTCGTCCGACCTGCGGCGCAGCGAGCCCAAGGCCTTGCGCATCTCGCAGCAGCTCGAGCATTTGTTGAGACAGTGTTTGGATCTCGGTACCGAGCTCCGAAACCGGATCGGCCTTTTGCAGCAGCACCTCGTCGGGATAGTATGTTAACTCAGGCATAAGGTTTTCCCATCGTTACCGCAAAGGTACCCCGATCTGCAATCGCCGGTCAACAAACGCAAACGCCACGAGCATCACGAGCATCACTCCGCGAGCATCACCCGGAAGCATCTCGCAGCGGACCGGACCGCGCGGTTGCGCGCGCGATTGCTCGCGGGCTTGCTGACGCCGGTTGCGCGCGCGCTTACATCAGCTGCACCGGATCGACGTCGGTCTCGAGCTGCACGCCGAACGGTACCTTGGTCGCGGAGACGGCGGCGCGCACCGCGCCGTGCATCGGTCCGAAAACCGCCGACCGCACGATGAGTTGCACCCGATGACGCGACGCGATCATCGCGATCGGGCATTCGGCCGGGCCGAGCACCTCGATTTCGTCGCTCCCGCCGCTCCCGTCGCTCGCGGCCCGAGCCGCCGCGCCGCGCAGCGCCTCGCCCAGCCGCCTCGCGGCCTCAAGCACCGAGGCCTGCTTTTTGCCCCGCACCACCACTCTGATCAACCGCGCGAACGGCGGAAAACGCAACTCTTTGCGGTAGCCGAGCTCGCGGGCATAAAACGCGTCTACCTCGCCCAAAACGGCGTCACGAATCGCGTCGTGTTGAGGACGGTAGGTCTGCACCAGAACGCGCCCGTCGGGTGCAAACCGTCCGGCGCGCCCGGCAACCTGAACGATCAGCGCAAAGGTTCGTTCAGCTGCGCGAAAGTCGGGCAGCTGCAGCCCGGTGTCGGCCGTCACAATACCGACCAGCCGTACGCCCGGGAAGTTCAAGCCTTTTGCCACCATCTGTGTGCCGAGCAGCATATCGGTCTCTCCGGCACGGAACGCGCGCAGTGTCTCGGCGAGCACGCCCTTTTTTCGTACCGCATCGGTGTCGAGCCGGCTAATCCGTAGCTCCGGAAACTCGCGCGCGAGGTCCTCCTCGAGTTTCTG
>PUOW01000285.1 GCA_003552185.1 Spirochaetaceae bacterium | reverse complement strand
GGGCGTGCCGCGCTCGTGGGCGTGCCGCGCTTATGTCACGAGTTGAAGTACTCGGGCTCGTTACCGGGCTTCCACTTTATGTTGCAGCCGATGCTCGGTTTCTGATCGCCCGGGACAGGTCTTCCGGCGAGCACCGCGTCCATCGCTTCTCGCAGATCTGCGCCGGTTACCGGCTTGTCGTTTCCGGGTCGCGAATCGTCCATCTGCCCACGATACACGAGCTTTCGATCTCCGTCGAAGAGAAAGAAATCCGGCGTGCAGGCCGCTTTGAACCGCTTCGCAACTTCTTGCGTCTCGTCTACCAGATACGGAAACCGATACCCATATGACTGAGCGTCGGCCGCCATAGCCCGGGGGTTGTCGTCGGGGTGTTTATCGAAATCGTTCGAATTTATCGCGACCACCTTTAGGCCTTTCTCAAGATACTCGTTCGTCAATCGTACGAACTGATCGCGGATATGCTTCACGAACGGACAATGATTACAAAAGAACACGACCAGCGTGCCCGGCCCGTCGCCGAGCTCATGACTACTGACAAGATTGCTGTCGTAATCCGACAGCTCGAACTCCGGCATTGTCGTCCCGAGAGGTAACATCATGGAAGGTGTTTCTGCCATACTCAAACCTCCTGAATAGCTGCAAGATACTAGCTGATGCTCACCTGCGGCTACTCGATCCTCGAGCCGACCGGGCGAACGCAGTTCGATCGGGCCAAGGTCACGGCGGCGGCGAGAAACCGCTAAAGCGAGCACTCATCCCGCTCACCGCACCACCACCGCTTCCGGCCGGCATCCCAAACCGAGCGTTCGCCGCCGCACTTCTGCGTGCCGTGCCCAACTGCGTTTGCCCTGTCGAGCCCGACCGTCGCGGGACCGGCACGCGCCGGCGGCACCTACGCGAGTGATCTACAGACGTAGATCTGTTCCGGACCGTAGCCAAGCGGGCCGCATTGATAATCACCCCACTCTTCCTCGATGCGGAATCCATGGGTCGCGAGTAGCGTCTGAATCTGGTAGGGATAGAAGAACCGTAGCGCCAGTTGATCGGCGAAGGTGTGTACCGAACCGTCGCTCGAGGTGACCTCGAAGCTGAGCTCAGGATAGATGATCTGTCGCTCGGGGTCGACTCTTCGACATCGACTGCGTCGAGTGATAGTCTCACCGGTTTCGGGATCGTGGGCAACCCAGTCCACGTGGCCGGTCGCGCCTTCCCAGCGCTGCAACACATGAGGATGCGGCATGAACACATCGAGAATGAAGCGCCCGCCGGGCTCAAGATGGCGCCGCACCGACAATAGGCACCCGCGCTGTTGCTCGAACGAGGTTAAGGCTTGGAACGCCCGAAACGGTACGATCACGCTCGAGAAACGCCGCCCCAGATTGAACTCGGCCATATCGCCCTGCGTAATCGAGACGCGGTCTGAAACCTCCGGGCGCTCGCCGGCGAGTTTCGTCTCGAGTATCGCCAACATACTGTTCGAGAGATCGAGTCCGTGCACGCTGTGGCCTGCCCGCGCAAGCGCGATCGTAACGCGCCCGGTGCCGCATGCCAGCTCGAGGATCGGCCCCTGTGATAGCGCCGCGTGACCTCGATAAAACGCCAGATCGTGCGTCGCAAGGTCGCTCATATCGAGATCGTAGAAGCGTGCGGTTCGTAAGAACAGGTTGTTCACTCTTCTATTATGAGTTCCTAAGGCGAAAATCGCAAATCGCAGTTGCAGTTGGTGACACGTGGTGACACAAGTCTTGTGGGCTGTCCCCAGAGTGGGCTGTCCCCAGCGCCCACCCACAAAACCGGTGTCACCAACCGCCGGCGACCAAGGGCGACCAAGGGCGACCAAGGGCGCAGGGCAAACGCAGTTGGATCGGACCGGGTTCACGGCGGCGGCGAGAAGCCGCTGAAGCAAGCACTCATCCTTTCACCGCACCACCATCGCTTCCGGCAAGCCTCCCAAACCGAGCGTTCGCCGCCGCAGTTCTACGTGCTGTGTCCAACTGCGTTTGCCCTGACCAAGGCGACAAGGGCGAAAGGGCGACCAAGGGCTTGACCTTTTTTGATCGGCGATGTTAACTATAGGTTGTGACCAACATCATACCGCACGACGTAGTACCACGGATCGCAACACTCGCACTTGGCCTCCTCCTAGGACTCCTTATTCTCGGTTTCGGTGCAGCGGGTGTGGCGCCTGGGCGATAACGCCTACGGTAGACTGGTAGCATGGCCCGCTGCAGATTGCAGCGGGCCTTTTTTTTGCAATGGCCTGCGGAGAGCCCGGATAAGAACTCTGCAGCGACGACAGGGCAACGCCCAACGACGACCGCGCCCGCGGGGTGATGCCCGCGCGGTGACGGTCGCGGCGGGGCCGCAGCCCACACGATGGCCGCGGGGTGATGCCCGCGGGGTGACGACCGCGGGGCCGCTGCGGGCGTCGGCGCCGTAGCGCGGGAGGCGGCACAACGGCGGATAAGCGGCTGCGCCGGAATCGGGCGCCGCGCAGCACCATGGATCTCGCGCCGAGGGGCGCGTCGAACAGAGAAGGCATACACAAGGCAATGCGTACGGCAATGCTTAAGGAGGATCACGATGCCGAAATACCAACCGTTTCCGAAAGTCGATCTGCCGGATCGACAGTGGCCGAATCGCGAGATCACCGCACCGCCGATCTGGTGCAGCGTAGACCTTCGCGACGGGAATCAAGCGCTTGCGGTGCCGATGGGGGTCAACCAGAAGCTGGAGATGTTTCAACTGCTGGTCGATGTGGGATTCAAGGAGATCGAGGTCGGATTTCCGGCTGCGTCGCAGATCGACTTTGATTTCGTCCGCAAGTTGATCGACGACAAGCTCGTACCCGATGATGTGTACCTGCAGGTCCTCACGCAGGCGCGAGAAGATCTCATCTCGAGAACCTTCGACAGCGTGCGTGGAGCACAGAACGTTGTGCTGCATATGTACAACTCCACCTCCACGATGCAGCGCAAGATCACCTTCAACATGTCGCGCGAGCAGATCAAAGAGATCGCGATACGCGGCACCGAGTTTGTTCGCAAGCAACTCGAAACCGTGCCCGGCACCAACGTGCGCTACCAGTACTCGCCCGAGAGTTTCTCGGACACCGAGCTCGATTACGCGCTTGAGGTATGCGAGGCGGTGATGGACGTCTGGCAGCCGAGTCCCGACAACAAGATGGTGTTGAACCTGCCCGCGACGGTCGAGTGGTCTACTCCCAACGTGCACGCCGACCAGATCGAGTGGTTTTCTCGAACAGTCAAGAATCGCGACAGTGTCATCATCAGCCTGCACACCCATAACGACCGCGGGACCGGAGTCGCCGCCACCGAGTTGGGCATGCTCGCCGGGGGCGAGCGAGTGGAAGGCACACTGTTTGGCAACGGCGAACGCACCGGTAACGTGGATATCGTCACGGTTGCGCTGAACATGTACAGCCACGGCGTCGATCCCGGGCTCAAGATGACCGACGTGCCGCTGCTGCGCGCGAAGTACGAGAAGCTAACCGGCATGAAGGTACATGAACGTCATCCCTACGCCGGCGACCTCGTGTTCACCGCGTTCTCGGGCTCGCATCAGGACGCTATCAAAAAAGGTATGGACCGCCGCGACGAAGTCGACGCCGCCGACCGCGACACCCCGTGGGAGGTTCCGTATCTCTCGATTGATCCGCGCGACATCGGCCGCACCTACGAGGCGATTATCCGCATCAACAGCCAAAGCGGGAAAGGCGGCGTGGCGTACGTGCTCTCGCGTGAGTTCGGCATTGAGGTACCGAAGGCGATGCAACCCGAGTTGGGAAAAGCGGTCAACGAACGCGCCGATGAGCTCGGAAACGAGATGAACATGAACGAGATCTATCACTTGTTCACCACCGAGTTCGTAGAGCGCAGCGAGCCGTTGCGGGTGAAACAGTTTCGTATGCAGACCGCCGAGGCCGCGCATAGCGAGATCGAGTGTAGCGCGTTGATTCGCTACGAAGGCAAAGAGTTGCAGATAGAGGGACGCGGGAACGGCCCGATCAGCGCCTTTGTGCATGCCCTCGTCGAGCATGGGCTGCCCAAGTTCAAGATCATGAACTTCGCCGAACAAGCGCTCGGCAGCGGAGAGGACGCCGACGCGGTTGCGTTTGTGCAGATCGAGACCGAGGACGGGGTCGCTCGGTGGGGTGTCGGAATCGACAGCGACATCACGATGGCCGGACTGTTCGCGGTTACCGCCGCGTTGAATCGCGCGGTATCGAACCTCAAGCCGACCTCGATCGCGGAGAAGGTCGCAGAAACAGCAGCGCAGGCACCGCGAGGATGAAACCGGTAATGCGGAACATCACGAACGGGCCGAGTGCTTCGTAGAGCAGGCCGCCGCTCAGCGCTCCGACGAAGGCGCCGAGCCCGAAGTTCACACCGTTAACCACGCCCTGGGCGGTGGCACCCAAGCCGTCCGGGGCGTTTCGGTACGCGAACGCCACGGCCGAGACATACAACAGACCGAAGGCCGGCCCGTGCAGAACCTGAATCGCGAGCACCAGCCCCGGGATGCTCGTCACTGAGTAGAGCAACAGACGAAGCGCCCCGGCCAGCAACGCAATCTGTAGCAAACGCCGAGGCCCAAACCGGGTGAGCAACCGGTCGGCATAGAAGAAGAAACTGAGCTCGGCAGCGGTTGCAACCGTCATCGAAACGCCCATGACCCGTCCACCCGCACCGATGTCCTGCAGGTACAGAAACAGGTAGTTGTGCATCACGCCGAGCCCCGCCCCGCCGAGAAACACCGCAAAGAGAAACGGCGCCCAACCGGCGGTGGCGAGCAACTCCCGCAGCGCGGTGAAGAACCGCGTCCGGGGCGAGACGCGCGGCGGTGGGAGCCCCCTCGCCGCCACGAAGCTGAGTGCCATTCCGAACACGAACATGTAAAACGACCACTCGATCCCGTGCCGCTCGATCAACCACCCCACAACAGCCGCCATGCCTCCCCAGCCCACGCCGCCCCACATGCGAAGCTTGCCGAAGCGGTCGGCATCGGTCCCGAGCATATGGAGCACTGAGTTGTCGGCGAGGGGTACGATCGGTGCAAAAAAGAACGCAAAAACCAGCACAAGCAGAAACAGCCGAGCGAACGTGCCGCCTGCAGACAGCACGATCGCGGTGAGCGCCACTGCAACGATCAGCGAGAGCATCACGGTTTTGTGCCGCTGCGTGTAGTCGGCAATCGCGCCCCAGACGGTCGACCCGAACAACACCGTGAGCGGCTGGAGCCCGGTCAGAACGCCGATACGTCCCTCGCCCACGCCCTCGCCGCGATAGAACAACGCAAGGAAAGGGAGCAAGGCCGAGGCGCCGGCGAAAAACACCAAGAAAAACACGCGCGCGCGTGCGTGTGGTCCGGGCAGTAAGCGCCCCGGTGGTCGCGGAAACACCATAACGATTCGGCATTATGCGACGGCGTTCGGCAACTGCGCAACACACCGCCCGCGCCGCCGGCCCACGCCAGGGCTCAGGGCAAACGCCGGGCCCACGCAGGGGCCCACGGCCGTGGCTGAACTGTACGGCCGGCGGTATTTGTGCTACCGTGCGCGCGCGGCATGCAGGACCGACACGCGTTCTGTGTGGGGGGGGCGGAGGCGAAGTGCTGAAAAAACGGTGCTTTCCGCGGGCTTAGCGGCGTGCGTGAAGTACTTCAAAGAGGTAAAGATATGGGACGTACGGTTGTGGTGCTGAAAGGGGACCAAACGGGCGAGGAGCTGTTACAGGAAGCTCTACGGGTTCTCGACCCCGCGGTGGTGCAGTACGAGATCGAGCAGCTGCCGTTCGACCTCAGTCTCGAGAACCGCAAGAAGACCGACAACGCTGTTGTGTATCAGGCCGGCGCGGCGATCCGAAAGCACGGACTCTCGATTAAGGCTGCGACAATCACCCCCGAGGAGAAAGGCAGCGTCGGAAGCCCCAACCGCATTTTGCGCGAGGAGATGAACGCCGATATCATCCTGCGAACCGGCCGCAGGATTCCGGGGGTGCGCCCGATGCCGGGAGTGTACTCGCCGATCAGCGTGGTGCGTATGGCGCGGGGCGACGCCTACGGCGCCGAGGAATGGCGCGAAGGCGACGAGAACACGATCGAAGAAGCCGCGTTTAGAACCGAGAGAATTTCGCGCGGCGTCTGCAGGTCGGTCGCGCAGTACGCGTTTCTACACGCCAAGCGCAGCGGCGCAAAGGTGTTCGGTGGACCGAAGTTCACCGTCAGTCCGGTGTACGAGGGGATGCTCAAAGAGGAGCTCGACGCGGCGGCACACCGGCATCCGGAGGTGAGTTACGAACCGCAGCTCATCGACGCAACCTTCGCGCTGCTGCTCGCGACCAACGGTGAGCCGCTCGTCATTCCTGCACTCAACCGCGACGGAGACCTGCTGTCGGATATGGTGCTTCAGATGTTCGGCTCGATCGCCGGCTCCGAGTCGGTTGTCGTGGGTCTAGATGACACCGGCGCAGTGGGAGCGATCATGGCCGAAGCGCCGCACGGAACCGCCCCCGCGTTGCAGGGTCGAAACGTCGCGAATCCGATGGCGATGATTCTTGCCGCGGCCTGCATGTTGTCGTATATCGGTGAGCCCGCGGCCAAACGCGCGAGCCGCGCGGTCTACGAATCCACCCTCGAGGCGGTGCACGACGGAACGCGCACCTCGGACCTGGGGGGTGCGGCCAAGACCAGCGAGTTCACCGACGAGGTGATTCGGCGCGTGAAGACCAAGCTTGATATCTGGGCGTCGCTGACGGAGTGATTGCGAGCGTTGCGGCGCATCCAAACACCGAGGGTCCCGACAGCACGGCCGGGAAGGGGGCAGTGAAATGAAGAACGGCTTGCGAGTGATTGTCGCCGACGACCGATTCGGCGACTACACCGAGGAGAATAACGTACTCGCCGAGCTCGGTATCGAGGTTGAGCTTCTCTCGGACGAGAGCGAGGAGCGCGACACACAGCTGCGGGAGGCGGCCGGCATGTTGGTTAATCTCTACCCCGTCGATGCCGAGCTGATAGGGCGGCTCGAGAACTGCCGCGTGATCTCGCGCTACGGCGTGGGGGTCGACAATGTCGATATCGAGGCTGCGACCGCCGCCGGCATATGGGTTGCACGAGTACCCGACTACTCGGTGGAGGAAGTGGCGCTCCATGCAATCGGGCTGCTGCTGAACTGCGTGCGCAGTATTTCGTATATCGATCGAGAGATTCGCGCCGGACACTGGAATATCCATCCGACCCGCCCTATTCGTCGACTACAGGGAAGCACCTTCGGTATTGTTGGGTACGGCCGCGTCGGGCGCCAGTATCAGCATCGCATCGAGATGCTCGACCCCGGCCAGATCTTGGTCTGGGACCCGTACGTGGATGAGAAGCTCATACTCGAGAACGGCGCACGCCCGGTTTCGTTCGAGAAGCTGATCACGCAGTCCGACTACATCTCGATACATGTCCCGCTCACCGAGGAAACCGAGGGCATGTTCGGCGCCGAGGAGTTCGCGCGCATGAAGCCCGAGGCGATCTTGATTAACACCGCGCGCGGGCGGGTGGTGCAACACGAAACGCTGATCGAGGCGCTCGAGCGCGGGGTCATCGCTGCCGCTGGGCTCGACGTGTTCGCCGAGGAGCCGCCCACGGATGCGGTTTCGCGCCTTGCGGCCCTGCCGAACATCGTAATGACCGACCACTGCGGATACTACAGCAAAGCCTCGATCGTGGAGCTCAAGACCAAGGCCGCGCGCAACATCCTCGAGGTGCTCAAAGACCGTTCGCCGGTATATCCGGTGAACTCGTTGTAGGCGATGCGGCCTCCGCAATCAAGCCCGGGCGGGTAGGCCTCGAAAGGGTGCGGTTACGTCGGCCGACGTGCCGGCGTATGCTCGAAAGATGCCGGAGCGCGGCTTCCTCGCCGAGCGCAATCATCTCGTCCCGGCTGTTCATATCCTGATAGCTGTACTCGGCGAGCCGCGGACGTATGACGACATCGGCGTCGGCGTAGCCGTGGGCGGTGGTGCGCTCGAAGGTTATGGCGAGGCTCATCGTAATCACATCGACGATGTTGCGCGGCACCTTGCCGTCGGCAAGCCCGTCGTTGAGGTCCACCGCTACCACGCAATCGGCGCCGAGCTCGCGCACCGCACCGGTCGGGAGGTTGTTGGTGATCCCACCGTCGACGAGCACCCCATCGTTGTACTCAAGCGGCACAAACACCCCCGGCACGCTACAGCTTGCGCGCACCGCTTTCGAGACCTTGCCGCTCGTGATGCGAAGCTCCGAGGCCGAGACAAGGTCTGTCGCGATCGCACAAAACGGGATCGGAAGGTCTTCGATACTCGCGCCGTCAACCAGCTCATCGATGAGCTTCTCGAGCGGCTCCGGGTTGAGCAAACCCATAGTCGGCACCGTTGGTTTGGCCAACTGTCCCCAGTTGAGCCCGTCGGCGACCTCCAGAATATCGCGATACGAATAGCCGTAGGCGTATAGCGCCCCCACGGCTGAACCGGCGCTGGTGCCGGCAACGTACTCCGCGACGATTCCGTTGTCTTCGAGCGCTTTCAGAACCCCAAGGTGCGCAAAGCCACGCGCCGCTCCGCCTCCAAGAGCCAAACCAAGTCGTCGATTGCCCGACAATCCGAACACGATGCTATCCTCCGGCAGTACTTTAGAGCAATGGAAGGTTCTGCGCAATCACGGAGCGCTTTGAGGGTTCATCATATTGAACGGGTGGCCGAGGTCGAACAGGCCGTTTGGGACCGTCTTGCCGCACCGCTCGAGACGCCGTTTCTCGAGTGGGGGTGGCTCAGCGCGCTCGAGGAAAGCGGCAGCATCGCCGCCCCGCACGGGTGGCATCCGCGGCACGTAACGCTGTGGCGTGGCTCGCGCTTGGTGGCCGCGGCGCCGCTCTACATTAAAGAGCACAGCGAGGGCGAGCTCATCTTTGACTACGCCTGGGCCGACGCGGCGTATCAGGTGGGGGCGGAGTATTACCCCAAGCTCGTCGGGATGAGTCCTGCAACCCCTTCACCGGCCTATCGGTTTCTCATTGACTCACAGGAAGACCGCGACGAGATCACCGCACGTTTGCTTGAAGAGATCGAAGCGCTCCGTCGACGCGAGCGGCTTGCAGGGGTGCATTTTCAGCACATCGAACCGAGTTGGGCCGCCGAGCTCGGCAACGCCGGGTTTCATCGCTGGACACACCAAGGCTACCAGTGGCGCAACCGCGGTTTCTCTTCGTTCGATGACTATCTTGCGTGCTTCAACAAGAACCAGCGCCGTAACATTCGTCGCGAGCGCGCTTCGGTTCACGAGGCCGGAATCACAGTGAAGACGATAACCGGCGAAGCGATCTCAGCCGACCTCCTCGACACGATGTCTCGCTACTATGAAGCGCACAACGCACAGTTCGGGCCATGGGCGGCGAAGTTCCTCAACCGGCGGTTCTTTCTCGAACTCGAGTCGCGTTACCGGTCGCGCATCGTGCTGATCGCGGCCTACCGCGACGGCACCCTCGAAGCGCCCGGCGCCCCGCGCGCTCAGCTCGAACCCGGCGCCCCGCGCGCGCAACTCGAGCCCGGCACCGTGGTCGACCCACGTGCGGGCGCGGGCCCCGCGGGCGCGGGTATGGGTGCGCGTGCGGGCAACGAGGGGCGTGCCGGCGCGGATGGGCTCGCGCTGCGTGAAGGCGCGGGTGTGAGTTCGCATGCGGGCGCCGGCCGCGCGGGTGCAGCTGCGGGCGCGGGCACCGAGGGGCGTGCCGGCGCGGATGCGGGTGGAGGTGTCTTCGGCCCGCAGCCGATCGCGATGTCGTTCTTGGTAGCGAAAGGCGAGCGCCTGGTGGGGCGCTACTGGGGCGCCGCCGAGTGGCACGACAACCTACACTTCGAACTTTGCTACTACGCGCCGATCGCGTACGCGATCGAGACCGGGCGCCGCAGCTTCGACCCGGGCATCGGATCGGCTCATAAACTCCGGCGCGGCTTCGAAGCGGTTGAGCTCGCGAGCCTTCACAAGTTTCGCGACCCAAGAATGCAGACCGTGGTCTCGGTGAATATCGGACGCATCAACGCGCTTCAGCG
>PUOW01000106.1 GCA_003552185.1 Spirochaetaceae bacterium | reverse complement strand
GCGTCGTGGTGTGCCGTGTCGCGCTGTTTCGCGGGGTGCCGCGTCGCGGTGTTCGGCGAGATCCATCGCCTTGCGCATCTCGCGCAGGTCGCGCTCTCGCCCAACCGCGCGCTCCTCATCGGTTAACGGAACCTCGATCGGATACGCACCCGAGAAACACGCGTAGCAATACGCGCCGGGTACCTTGAGGCAACTCTGCAGCTCCTCGTGTGTGAGGAAACGCACCGAGTCGGCCCGAATATAGCTCGCGATCTCGCTCGGGCTCATCGCGTTCGAGATCAGCTCTTTGCGCGTCGGGATATCGATGCCGAAAAAGCACGGCCACCGGATTTCGGGTGAGCAGAGTCTGAGGTGTACCTCACCGGCGCCGGCCTCGCGCACGAGCCGTACCAAAAGCCGAGCCGTTGTGCCGCGGACGAGCGAGTCGTCGACCAGCACAACGCGACGGTCTTCGATTACCTCGCGGACCGGGTGCAGCTTCATTCGCACCGCCAGGTCGCGCTCGGCGGTGGTCGGCATGATGAACGAGCGCCCCGCGTAGTGATTTCGCGTTAAACCGAACTCGAGCGGCGTGCCGGACGCCTCGGCATAGCCCAGCGCTGCGCTGTTGCCGGAGTCGGGAATCGGAACCACAACATCGGCCTCGACCTCGTCGCTGCCGGCAAGCGCTCGCCCCATGGCTTTGCGTGCGGTGTGTACCGAGTGGCCGAACACCTGCGAGTCGGGCCGCGCGAAGTAAATTAACTCGAACACACAGCGCGACTCGCTCTCGCGTTTTCCGACGCGTTCGCTTCGAGCGCCGAGGTGATCGATGATAAGAATCTCGCCCGGTTCGAGCTCCCGGTAGTTCGATATCTTCACTATGTCGAGCGCACAGGTCTCGGAGGCTACCACCGTAACGCCGTCTTGCTCTCCGACATACAGGGGACGGAACCCGCTCGGGTCTCGAACCGCGATCAAGGTGTCGTCATGCATCAACACCATGCTATACGCGCCTTCAATCTCGGGCAGCACTTCGTGTAAAGCCTCGAGAAAACTCGGCGCGCGTGACCGCGACAAGAGATGCAGAATCAGCTCGGAGTCGGAGCTGGTTTGAAAGATCGAGCCTTCGGCGAATAGCCGTTCTTTGATGCTCGGCATGTTCGCGATATTGCCGTTATGCGCGAGCGCGATCTCGCCCTTGTTGCAGTCGACCAAAATCGGTTGAGCGTTCTCGAGCTTGTTGCCGCCGTGCGTGGAGTAGCGCACATGGCCGATTCCCAGCCTGCAGAGGCGCTCGCGTTCGAGGTAGCGAGCCAGCACCGTTGAAACCATCCCGAGGTCCTTGTACACCACGGTATGCCCGTCTTTGCGGTACGCCACACCGGTGCTTTCCTGGCCGCGGTGTTGTTGCGCAAAGAGCGTGAAAAACAGCTTCTCGGGGATGTTGATCAAGTCACGAGAGTGAACCGCGGCCACGCCGCATTCATGCTCGATACAATCGGTTTCGATCACGGGTACTGGTATAGCACCCTATACCGGCAGGGTCAACAACCCTGCCGGCGAGGATCGGGGGGTTACGAGCCGTTAATTCCGAACAGCTTCACGGTGTTTGCGTAGATCTGTTCGGTTACCTCCTCAACGGGCTCGTCTCGAAGGTCGGCGATAAACCGTGCGGTTTCTTTCAAATATGCGGGCTTGTTTCGCTGCCCTCTGTACGCTGAAGGCACCATGAACGGGCTCTCGGACTCGATCAACATGCGATCGAGCGGCATCTTCTTTGCGGTCTCGTGCAGATTGCGGGCGTTTCGGTAGGTTACGTTGCCGGCAAACGAGATATAGAGGTTCAGCTCGAGCGCTTCCTGGGCGTAGGCCCAGTCTTCGCTGTAGCAGTGGAGCACCCCGCCGCGTGCAGGGAGCTTCTCTTTGAGGATCTCGAGCACGTCTTTCCCGGCGTCCCGGTTGTGGATGACCACCGGAAAGTTGAGCCGCTGAGCGAGCTCGAGCTGGCGAATGAACAGTTCTATCTGCGCGTCGCGGTTACCGAACTTGCGGTAGTAGTCGAGCCCGGTTTCGCCGATCGCGACGACGCGTCCAAGCTTCGCGCCTTCCTCGACCTTGGATTCCCAGTCGCGCCCAGGGTTGGTAACCTCCGAGGGTGACACCCCGACACTGTGGTACACGTGCGAAGCGGTCTTGAGGTTCTCATAAATCTGGAAGAAGTCGTACAGGTTATTGCAGATGCTGAGGATTCCCTCAACCTGTTCCTGTTTCGCTTCCTGCACTACAATCAGCTGCTCAATAGGGTCCTCGTGAATCAGCCCTATGTGAGCGTGCGAGTCAAAGAGTTTCATGTCGGCTTCTCTACGAGTGAAGAAGATTTTGTAAGGAAGTGAACTCCTTACAGTCCTTAACCGTACTACAAGCTTACCGTTCCGTCAATCAAAACAAAGGGTTTCGTCCGATTTGACAAACGATTCGGGCTAGTGATACGCTTGCGCTACGGCTACGGTGCATGCACGCACCGGTTTCCGCATCCTGGTAATACTGTAACCTGGAAGTGTAGATATGGCAAGACATGGTCTCCGGGGCGGATTCCTCGGACTCCTTGGAGTATTCCTTCATAGCGTGCGTTACCGCTTGGCAGAGTTCGGCAAGAGCCTCTCCGGGCTGGTGCGCAAACGCTTCACGATAATGCTGATCCCGCATTCGCAGCGCGGGGGCTTGAACCTGCAGGTCAACGTTCTGGTGCTCGTGGTAGTGGTACTCGCGGCGGTTGGGTTGGTCTCGAGCTTCTTTTATTACACCACGATGTACACCGGCTCGAGCAGGCTGGTATCGCAGCAGAGTCGCGAGATAGACCGCACCGAGCAGGAACTCGAGGCGGTGCGCTCTGAGCTCAACGAGGTGTTCAAGAGTGCTCGGCTGTTCGACGGCACGCTCGAGGCCACGCTCGGCAGCCTCGGGCTCAATTACCCCGAGCAGGAAGGCCCACGGCCCGACGGCAGCGGCGATCTCGAGCGCGATATGATCGTAGAGGCTGTTGAGCCCGGCCAAACGCCGCAGGTACAGCAAATTCAACAGCTCGCGTCGTTTATGGAGACCGCGGTCGATCCCTTGGAAGAAATCCGCGAGGTGCTCGGTGATCAGAAAGATCTGCTCGCCGACCTGCCGAACTTCTGGCCGATAGAAGGCGGCACCGGGCGCGTCGTGATGGAGTTCGGGCCCAATCGTCATCCCGTTACCGACCAATGGTATATCCACAAGGGGTTCGACATCGCCGCTCCGGTGGGCACCCCAATCGTCGCGAGCGCAAACGGCAAGGTAATCGAGATCGGGTTCGATCACACCTACGGGCTCTACGTCTGGGTCCGGCACAAGTATGGGTTTCGCACGCGTTACGCCCATCTTCAAAGCATCTCGGTCTCGGAGGGGCAGCAGGTCTTCCAGGGAGAGCACATTGGAACACTTGGAAACACCGGCCGTGGATCGGGTTCCAGTCTCTATTTTCAAATTTGGCTGGGAACCGACGTGGTTGATCCGGCGGCGTTTCTCAAGATCTCCAATGAGTTTGCATATCTCGGCAACATGCGTTAATGTCTGACGAAGGCAGGTAAAGCGATCCGCATGAAGCGTAACGATAAACTGAGCGCGGACGACTCGTTCGTCAACTCAATCATAGGCGAAGGGACGCATTTTCGTGGCCATCTCGAGCTTTCGGGGCTCCTTCGAATAGACGGCGATTTCTCCGGCTCCATTCGCACCAGCGGAAAGGTCATTATCGGCAAAAACGGACGCGCCGACTGCACGATCGACGCCGGCACGGTTGTCGTGGGTGGTGCGGTGCGCGGCAACGTATACGCCGAGGAACGCGTGATTGTGCTTGCATCGGCGATGCTGCTCGGCAACATCTACGCCCCAAATCTGGTGATCGAGGAAGGTGTTGTGTTCGACGGTCACTGCGAAGTGAACGGTCGCCCCCCGGTTCGCTCGGCGATGCCCGGGGTGGGGCGTGGGCTGCTCGGCGGCGGCCGTGGAACGGTCGCGTTTGACCACGGCGAGCGTGGCGATCGCTCCGATCGCGGCGAGCGCGCGAGCGCAGGGGCGTTCGAGGCTGCTGAGCGTGCGGCCACCGCGCGTGTACCGCAGTAACGGAGGACGAGGATGGAGCGCATCGAGAGCGGCGCGTTTTTCTCTCGAGCCGGCGGTCGCCGCGAAAGCGGAAAGAGCGGGAAGGGGAGCAAGGGCTCCGCGACGCGTGCCGACGGCGCCGCTAAGCCCAGTTTTCTCGGGGCGTTGTCGGCGATCGAGGAAACCGAGTACATCTCCGAGCCCGGTGCGGTCGGCGATCGAGATCGTGGCGCCGCCGCCGAGCAAGCTCAAAGTTTGCTCGACGAAGTGCATCAACGCGGCGATACGCTGAAGCGCGAGATGACCTTGGCGGCCCTCGAGGACTACAAATCGGCGGTACAGGCGTTTCTGCGCTGCGTTGTGGAGCACGGAGTGGAGCTGGTTGAAACGAGCTCAGGTGCGCACGTGATGAACCGCAAGCGTTTTACCTTGGTATCGGTTGTCGATGCAAAGCTCGAGCGCTTGGCCGCGGGCATGGTCGCGACGCAGCGCGACCAGCTCGATATCCTCGAGCGCGTGGCCGAGATCAACGGCTTGCTCGTGAACCTACTGCAGTAGGCCGGCTGTAGTGGGCCGGCTGCAGTAAGCCTGCTCCGTCGCGAGTCTTATTCTTGAGGAGAATCCGCTATGAGCAATATAGATCGTATCACGACGTCGGGTGAAACCACCGGACGACCGCCCGTATTACCCGAACACGAGTTTGTGCTCGTACGCGTGCTGCACAGCAACGAAACCGAGCTCTGCAGCAACTCACCCGAGTTACAGCTCTCGGTGAACGAGATCGTGGTCCTGCCGACGAAGTACGGCGTGGATCTCGGGATCGTGCTCGGCGCGGTTTCGCCGCACAACGCCGGCGCCTGGAAAGAGAAGCGCGAGATCAAGCGGATCGCGACGGACTCGGATCGTGACACCTATTCGCAGAATCTCGAACGCGCCGAGGAGGCGCTGCAGGTTTGTCGCGAATGCGTGAGGGAGCGGGGCCTCGAGATGAAGCTCGTCTCGGCGCATTACTTGCTCGAGGAACCCAAGCTGCTGTTCTTTTTCACGGCCGACGGTCGAGTAGATTTTCGCGAGCTGGTGAAAGACTTGGTGGCGCGATTTTTGATGCGCATCGAACTACGCCAGATCGGCGTCCGCGACGAGTCGCGGGTGCTCGGCGGACGCGGCGTATGCGGGCGCGACTTCTGCTGCCACGGGCTTACCGATAAGCTTAGTCCGGTCTCGATAAAGATGGCCAAGATGCAGGGGCTGTCGCTGAACTCAATGAAGATCTCGGGCCCGTGCGGACGACTGTTGTGCTGCTTGGCGTACGAAAACGATTACTACGTGTCGCAGAAAGGCAAACTGCCCGAAACCGGCAACCGCGTTGAGTTCGAGGATACGCAGTTTCGAATCTGCGACGTCAATGTGCTCACGAACCAAGTGAAACTCAGCGGCGAAGACGGACGACAGTTGTCGTTACCGGCCTGTCGATTACGCTACGATAAGCGAGCGCGACGCTGGCAGGTTATAGATCAAGGTTGTTGCGCCGACGGCGACGAGCCACTGCCGGCCGACGGCGGCGGCGTGAATTAACGGTCTTCGGCCTCTTCGTACTGAAACTTGTACAGCGTTGCGTACAAGCCGTCGTTCTGCAGCAGCTCCCAGTGCGTGCCCTGCTCTACCAGCTCGCCGTGTGCCAACACAAGAATGCGGTCGGCGTGTTTGATCGTCGAGAGCCTATGCGCGATCACTAACGCGGTGCGACCGGCCAGCACGGTCTGCAGTGCCTCCTGAATCAGTACCTCGGTTTCGGTGTCTATGTTTGCGGTGGCCTCGTCCATGATCAACACCGGCGGATCATGCGCCAAGACGCGCGCAAACGCCACCAACTGCCGTTGTCCGGTTGAGATCACCGTGGCGCCTTCGTTCAGCGGGGTGTAATAACCGTGCGGCAGCGCAGTGATGAATGAATCGGCCTGTGCGGTTCGGGCGGCGTGCACTACTCCGTAGTCCTCCAGCGGCAGGCCAAGGCGGATGTTCTCGGCGACGGTGTCGTCGAACAGAAACACGTCTTGCTGAATCGGCTGAACGGCGCTCCGCAACTCCGAGAGCGGAAGCTCACGGATATCGACGCCGTCGATTAGGATGCGGCCTTGATCGACGTCCCAGAGTCGTGTCAGGAGGTTTGCGATCGTGGTCTTGCCCGCTCCGGTGAAACCTACCACCGCGACCGTCTCCCCGGGGTCAACGTGAAAACTGAGATCGCGGATCACCGGTTCTCCGGGGACGTACTGAAACGAAACGTGCTCGAACGTGATCGCTCCTCGAATCGGCCGGGCGAGTCGCGTGGTGCCGCTGTCGGGTACGCGCTGGTCTTGATCGAGCACCTCGAAGACACGCTCGCCGCCGGCCATTGCGCTTTGGAGCAGGTTGAACTTCTCGGCGATGTCCATCACGGGGCGATAGAACATCCGCACAAGATTCAAGAACGCGATCAGAACTCCGAGCGTTACAACACCGTCGAGATAGAACCGAGCGCCGAAATACACCACCGCGGCGATCGAGGTAGTGGAGAGAAGATCGATCAACGGTCGGAAGGTCGCGAATACATACATCTCGCCGAGGTTGGCCTCGAGCAGTTCGTTGTTGCGCCGGTCGAAGGAGCTGCCGGTACGGCGCTCCTTTACGAACATCTGCACAACCGCCATGCCGGAGATATGCTCCGACAAGAACGCGTTGACGTTCGAGACCGCCCGGCGGACGCGCCGAAACGCCTCGCGTGCCTTCACCCGAAACAGAAGCGTGAGCACCACGACCGGCGGGAGCGTGAGAACCGTTACGGTTGCGAGGCGCGGGTTGAGCGCGTACAGCGTGATCACGACCCCGATCATGATCGCGACATCTTTCAAGAGATTGACCAAGACCTGCGTGAACAGCTCATTGATGGTCTCCACGTCATTGGTGAGTCGCGTGACGATCTTCCCAACCGGGTTGTGATCAAGAAATCGCAGCGCTTGATGAACGGTATGGTCGAACAACCGCAGCCGCAAGTCCCTCATCACGCCTTGCCCGACGTACGCGGTCAGGTAGGTTTGAGCGAAAGAAAACAGCAACACCGTCAACAGTAAGCCCAGCACGATCGTGCTGACGCCGATCACACCCTCGATGTCGTGACTGCGCAGGCTTCGCAAGCGTTCTTCAGGAAGCTCATCGAGGATCGCGAGCGGCACAACACCGCTTTCGCCGTTCTCGGCGATGAGCTGCGCCCCGGCGGCCTCCCGCGTTTCGGCGGTAAGCGGAAATACGTAGAACGATTCGTCCGCGAGAATCTCGTGGCGGCGGAGCAAAGACTGCTCGCGTCCCGAGAGGCGTTGCGCCTCGCTTTCGAGCACGTACAGCGCCTCGCCGAGGCGTCGAAACTCGATCCGGTTGTCGGCTAGAAGCTGTTCGATTGCGTCCGGCGAGAGCTCTCCGGCGTTCAACGCTTCGTCGCCCGGTGCCCCGTCGGCCCGGTCGGCATGCGCTTCCGCGGCGCGATCGAGGTCGAAGCGTTTGTAGCCGGCGAGTAGGTGCTCATCGATCGCGCGCTGCAGCATCACCGGGAGCAGTAGCTCACCGGCGGTTGAGAACGCCAGTGCGAGCAGCGCGAAGATAGCTGCGAGCTTGTAGGGGCGTGCAAAGCCGAGAATCCGGCGCATGATGACCGGATCGTATCCCTTGGTGACGGTTTCTTGTTCCATCGACGGTGCGGCTTGCCGACCTCGCATTACTGCTCCTGCCTCACTGCTTTTGCTTTTGCCCTAATGGCGCAGCTGTTTCTCGAGCTGCTGAATCGTGAAGATCTCGCGATAGAATCCGTCGCATGCGGCGAGCTCGCGGTGCGTGCCGCTTTGGGTGATGCGGCCGTCGTCGAGCACGATGATCTGATCGGCGCGTTGTAAGGTGGAGACGCGGTGCGACACAATCACGGTAGTTTTCCCGTGGCGGTTCTCGAGTAGGGCGGTGAGTATGTGCTCTTCGGTTTCGGTATCGACCGCCGACAATGAGTCGTCGAGGATCAAGATCTCGGGGTTTTTTGCGAGCGCGCGCGCGATTGCGATGCGCTGCTTCTGGCCGCCGGACAGCGTGATTCCGCGCTCACCAACGACAGTATCCCAGCCGTGGGGAAACAGCTCGAGGTCGCGGTCTATCGCGGCTACCTCGGCAACGTAGCGGAGGAGCTCGTCGGAGGCGTCGTCCACGCCGAACGCGAGGTTCTCTCGTACCGTGCTCGAGAACAGGAATCCGTCCTGTGGAACCACCCCAAACAGCTCCCGCAGCGCGCCGAGTTCGTAGCGTTGCACCGCCGCGCCGCCGACCAAGACCGTTTCGAGCGGTGGGTCTATCAGCCGCGGCAGCGTCTTCACCAGAGTTGTTTTGCCGCTGCCGGTGCGTCCAAGGATTCCGAGGCTTTTGCCGGCCTCTATCCGGAAGCTCACATCGCTGAGGACGTGCGGGCTGTCCTCGCTGTAGCGGAAGCTCAAGGCCCGTACCTCGATCCCGCTGTGCGGAGCTTGCTGCAACCCGTCGGGAGGGCCGAGAATCTCGGGTTGCTCGCCAAGCACCTGGTTGATGCGCCCCAACGATGCCGCTCCGCGTTGAATCACGTTCACGGTGAACCCGGCGCCGACCATCGGCCAGGTGAGCATCTCTAGGTAGTTGAGCGTTGCAACAAACTCCCCGGGGGTGAAGCCGCGCAGTATCACCGCTACGCCGCCGAAACGCAGGAGGATAAGTAAGGTGAGGCCCGAGAGAAACGCCACCGCCGGCATAAACAGCCCCCAGATCAACACCAGCTCGAGGTTCCGGCGCTGGTACTCGCTGTTGGCCTCGCCGAAGCGGCCAAGAAAGTAGCGCTCCTTCACGAAGCTCTTGATGACACGAATACCGGTAAACGCTTCTTGTGTGTGTTCGCTGAGACGGGAGAAGCCTTCCTGAACGCGCTTGAACCGGCTGCTGATGGTGCGACCGAGCCCAACGATCAAGATCGAGATCAAGGGAAGCGGTAGCACCGTTATGAGCGCCGTCGGCGGCATCTGCACGAACAAAATGACCAAGATCGCGAGTGTCATGAAGATGCCGTCGGCCGCCGCCACCAGCGCCATGCCGCTCGCCATCCGTATCGCCTGCAGGTCGTTCGTGGCGCGGGCCATGAGGTCACCGGTGCGGGTGCGGGCGTAGTATGAGGGCGAGAGTCGCAGGAGGTGAGCAAACAGGTCTCCGCGCAGCTCTACCTCAATGCGCCGCGACGCGCCGTGGATGAAGTAACGCCAGCCGAACCGCCCCAGCGCGATCACCGCGGCCAGGCCGCACAGCTGCAGCATCAAAAGGGTGATGCGTCTCAGACCGAACTCTCCGGCGGCGATCGCGTCGATCGCGATGCGGATTAGCTGAGGGATAAACAGCTGCCCTCCACTCGTCACCGCCAGCGCGACGAGCCCAGCCACGTAGAACCAGAGGTACTTGCGCATGTACGGCAGAAGGGTGCGGTACTCCTTCAGCACTTCTCGACCTTGTGCAGGGACTCATACTCCCGGAGGCGCTCATGCTCGCTCAAGCGCTCCCGCTCCCGGAGGCGCTCCCGCTGCCGATCACCGCCGTGTTGGGGAGCTTGGTCGCTAGGTCTTGATTGGCGAGGGCCGGAGGTAGGCGCCCGATCGGCGGCCTGCCAGCGCTCCACCTGCTCGGCGATGCGCTCGTTGGCGTCGGCGAGCGTTGAGGCAACCGCACGCTTGTCCGTCGGCGTGTCGTAGACCGCCACGATCCGTGCGCGATAGGTAGTGTTTCGCATGCGCTTCGTGAGGTCGTTCAACCGTGAGAAACGGTACCCGCCGTCGAGCGCGATCGCGATTATCGGAAGGGGGCAGGGCTCGAGGACACGTCTTACCGCTCCGGCGTTGAACTGCGCAACCTTGCCGCTACGCGAGCGTGTTCCTTCCGGGAAAATGACCGGTGAGGTGCCGGATGCCGCGCGCCGGCCGAG
>PUOW01000440.1 GCA_003552185.1 Spirochaetaceae bacterium | reverse complement strand
GACCTGTTCTTTTTCTTTGAGCTGACCTACGACGAAGTCAGCAACATTACCGGAATTCCCGTAAACACCGTGAAGTCGCACGTGTTTCGGGCCAAACAACGACTCCGGAAACGCCTGGCAGGCAGTCCGGCGGAGGCATACCATGACCTGTGAAGACGCAATTCGCAATCTACTCACACTAGACAACCATACCGAAATTGACGACTCTACCCACGCACACCTCGAAACCTGTGCCCGCTGCCGCGCCGAGCAGGAGCGGCTATGCGATGCCCTATCCGCCCTCCCCAACAACACCACCCCGTTTCGTTCGCCGGCATGGGAAGCGGCGCTTACCGACACGATCATGCAGGCGGTACACGCTCAAGCCTCGGCCCAAGCCTCGGCCCAATCGTCACCCGACGCGTCATCCATAGCGTCACCCCCGGGCGCGCACAGAAGCGGCGCGCGTCAAAGCGGCGCGCACGAAATCGACCTCCACTCGGCCGAGGGCGACACCGGGTGGGTTGAGTATGGCCGATGGCTCGGCGCAGGCGTGTTAATCGTGTTCGGAATGCTGGCGTTGCCGTACAGCGACGTGCTGGTCGCGGTGCGCACATTATCCAACGGCGAAATCGACTTCGCTCTCGCGGTGAGCTTTGGCCTGATCATCACCGTCTATATGGCGCTGTTCGTGGCAACCAACCTCAACGACCTCAACAGACGTTTGCGGCGCCTCGGCATACTTCCCGTATCGTCCGACCCGAAAACGCGGCACCGTTAGCCTGGGCATTTGGTGGCGAGTAGGCCGCAGGCAGTCTGCAATGACACCTATCTCGGAGCGCGAGCCCGAAACGGCGGATCAGCGTAGTCGTTTCGGCGGGATGTGTTGGGTGAGCTCAGCGAGAAAGTCGAGGGCATCAGACATGTGGAGGTTCTGCTTGAAGTACTCCGAGTACGTGGTGTGAAACAGAACTCGCCCTCCAAGACGATGGAGAGGAACTGCGGGTTCCACCACAGCATCTCCCCGAAGGTCTGGTTCGTTTTCGACTGCGGGACGGCCACTCACCATCCTCAGGCCAACCGTCAAGCTCGTCTTCGAGTTGATTAGTTGCGGCGCAAGCGTTTTGGTACTTCCGGGCGATGGCTTCCTGCTCGCGCCGGCAAGGATAATGGTCGACAGCACGCCGAACGATTTCCGACGCCTTTCAGCAGTCGCTCGACGACAATATCGAGCAGTTCTCAACCCTCGCCGGCTTCACCGTCGCGATAACCGTGATCATCGGACTGTTCTTCATCGTGTTCTCGTTTGTGTTCTCGCGCCGAATCTCGCGCCCGGTGCAGGATATGGCTGCGATCGCTCAAGATATCGCCGAGGGCGATCTTACTCGCGAAGTAGCGACCGAGCGTTCCGACGAGGTGGGCGTGCTCGCCGACGCCTTCCGCAAGATGCAGCAGGGCCTTGCATCGACGGTGCTCGACGTGCAATCGGCGGCCGGAAATGTAGCTTCCGGAAGCCAAGAGATGAGTTCAACCGCACAACAGATGTCGCAGGGAGCCACCGAGCAGGCCGCCCAGGCCGAGCAGGTATCTTCCTCGATGGAACAAATGGGCGCAAACATCCGCAAGAACTCCGAGAACGCGCTCGAGACCGACAAGATTGCGCAGAACGCGGCCACGAACGCCGAACAGGGCGGCAGCGCGGTTGAAGAAACCGTGCAGGCGATGAAAGAAATCGCGGAGAAGATCACGATCATCGATGAAATCGCTCGCAACACCAACCTGCTGGCGCTCAACGCCGCGATCGAAGCGGCCCGCGCCGGAGAGCACGGCAAAGGTTTTGCGGTAGTTGCGAGCGAGGTGCGAAAGCTCGCCGAACGGAGTCAAACCGCGGCTGCCGAGATATCTGAGCTATCGCAGCGCAGCGTCGGCGTGGCCGAGCAAGCCGGTGAAATGCTCAGGGAGATTGTGCCCGATATTCGAAGGACCGCCCAACTAGTGCAGGAAATCAGCGCCTCGAGCGCCGAGCAGAGCACAGGCGCCGACCAAATCAACACCTCGCTCGGTCAGCTGGACCAGATCATCCAGCAGAACGCCTCCACCTCCGAGGAAATGGCCTCGATGTCCGAGGAACTCAACGGACAAGCCGAGCAGCTGCAGACGTCGGTGAGCTTTTTCAAGCTCAACCACGACCGCCGGCGCTTGGCCGCCCCGGAATACGGCGAGGCCACGCCTGCCGCTCGTCGACGACCCCTTCCACAATGACCGACTTGCCGCGCGCCTGGATTCCGGCGATGATCCCGGCGAGGAAGCGCCGGTCTTCTTCGCTGTCGGCCAGGTCGGTTGCAAAATGGCGGTCGATCTTGAGCGTGTGCACCGGCAGATTCTTTAGGTACGCCGGCGACGAGTTGCCGACGCCGAAGTCGTCGATCCAGACCTCGATGCCGTCTGCCTGAAGCCGGTTGATAATCTCGACCGCAGTCTCGGGCGATTCCATGCAGCGGCGCGCTGGTGCAGGCTGCGGTTGTAGAAGAGAAAAGGCTCGGTCAGCGAGTCCGCCTCAACGCCGGCCGGCCATGATGAGGCGGTAGCGGAGCTTGTTCCTGCTTACTCGGATGCAGTAGCGTAATACTCCAACGCCAGGCCTGGGATCCGTTGAAAATGGGGCTTATCGCGCGTGAGAAGGGTGAGTCCGTGCAACTTGGCAGTGATACCGATAAACAAGTCCATAACCGGCATTGGTGTTCCCGCACGAATAAGTGCTGCCGCCGCCTCGGCATACAAGGTGGGGAATGCGGCGTCCGGATACAGCACCGTGAGATGGTGCACAAACTCCGAAACCCGCCTTTGCTCAACGTGCTGCCGGCGGGACAGCAAGGCACCGGTGCTGAGTTCACAAACCGAGTACATGCTCAGATACAGCCGGGTATCTCCAAGAGCCTCCAGCGCATGATACGCGGGCCCTCGGACACCTTGCGACTTCTCGCGCAGCAGATCAACGCACACGCTGGTATCAAGGAGCACCGTCCCCTCCGTTCCCTCCGACGTAGGGCTCGGTCGGCTCAGCCGCGATGAGGTCGTGATCGCGGGCTGAAATAATCCGATCAACTGCAGCAAGGTAATCGTCACTCAACCCCGGCGCGTTGGAGGTGTCGAGATGATGGAGGAGTGAGGCCGCAGTATGAGAGGCCGGCACGAGCACGTTCTTGATAACCGTGCTGAACGACTCATTTGAACGCCGTGCTGCAGCCAAGAGTTCATAGGCTTCCATGTCTATAGTTATGGTTTTGACCGCCATCACAGACCTCCTTTGTACAAGTGCATGCTAAGTGTACTGTTTTGATTTGAAGAAGTCAAGCTGTGTGCCCAAGCTTGGCACCACGGGCGTGTACATAAGACAGGCGGCGCCGATGCGCCGCCCGCCTCGTACGGTCTACAGGGTGTCGTCGATGACGTAGACAATACCGTTTTCTGCCGGTACCGCCTCAACAACCTCTGCGGTGTCGTTGATCACCGGCGTGTCTTCCTCCAACGCTACCTCGTTTTGGCTCCCGTCGAGCGTGCCGAACCACTCAACGACCTCTATCGGAATGTCGGCCGCGAGTCCGGTGGTGGCGTGTCGAGCGAAGACTTCCTGGAGCTCGCCGATCGAAGCATCCTCAACCCCAAGCTCTTCAATCGCTTCGTCGGTGGGCGCAAAGAACGCGATCTGATCCTCAGCGTCCAGGTACTCCGCAAACTCGTCTGCAAAGGCCTCGTAGCTCAGCGAGGTGTCCTCGTGATCTGCGATCACATCGAGTGCGGTTTCGTCTCCGGTGCCCGGCTCCACCTGCGCGTACGCCGGGGCGAACACGAACGCCAAGAGAACAGCTGCCGTAATCAAATGCTTCATCTGCATATGACCCTCCTTATCGAGATTTGATCTGTCCGCGAACCTATCGTGAGGTGTTTAAGACCAAATACACATCGAGTCCAAACTCAGTTAAGACTCGTGCGCGGGAGGATTTACGTGCGGGTAGGAACAGCCAAAAGGGAAAGAGCCATCTGCCGGATTCGAACCGGCGACCCCGAGATTACAAGTCACGTGCTCTGCCAGCTGAGCTAAGATGGCTCGCGTAAAACGCTGCGCCTACCTTACCGGTCGAGGATGCTCCTGTCAAGATGAGCATCTGAGCCCAAGCATCTGAGACGCCGTGTCGGCTCAGCCGCAATCGGCGCGCTCGCCGAGCGGTCCGGGCGCGGGCGGCTACCTGCCTCGTCGTGGTGAGGTAAACGGCGCGGTAAGGACCTCGGTGTGGTCGTGGAAGATCGCGACGGTTTGCTCGAACTGTGCGCAGGGGCGTAGGTCTTCGGTGCGCAGCCCGTAGCCGTCGGGGGTGCGAACAATCCTTACCTCAGCAGTATCGAGCACCACCACAGGCTCAACGGTAAACACCATGCCGGGCTCAATTCGTGCACCGGCGTCGGCGGAGCGGCCGTTGAACACGCGCGGCGCCTCGTGCAGGGTTCTCCCGATGCCATGCCCGCAGAGACCGCGCGCAACCGCACAGCCGTACTGCGCGGCGGCATCCTCGATCGCGACGCCGATCGCGCCGAATTGCGCGCCCGCTCGCGCAGCGGCGAGCCCGGCCTCGGTGGCGGCGCGGGCGGCACGCAGCAAGCGGTGCACCGCGGCGTTGCCCTCGCCCACGGCGTAGCTCCAGGCGGCGTCGGCCTTCCAGCCGCCGTGGTCTACCGCAAGGTCCACCGTTACCACGTCGCCCGAGTGCAAGGTACGTCCGTTGGGCACGCCGTGCGCGGCCAGCTCGTTTACCGAGATCGAGACGTCGGCCGGGAAGCCCCGGTACCCGCGTTGAACAGGCGCGAGATCGCGCACTTTCAAGCGTGCGATGCAGTCGGCAGCGAGCTCGGCGGTGCACACCCCCGGGCGAATCGCCGGGGCCAGCTCCTGTAGCAGCTCCGCGAGACGCCGCGCGGGCACGCGCATATGCGAGACCTCGAGGGCGGTCTTGAGGATCGGGGGCGGGTCTGTGGGGTTCGGTTTGTCGCCGGCGTCGGGTTCGGTTGCGCGGTCGAGCGCGAGCTTGTCTTTCATTGCGTGACCTCAGTATACCGAGATCGTGGTGAGGATGCCGCCCACCAGCGCGATACCGGCCGACAAGGTGGTTACAATCAAGGCGTACAACACATGACGCAACCGAAAGCGACGAAACACAATCATCTGTAGAATCGCAAAGCCGAGGTACAGCGCGGTTACCAGCGCTGCAGCGATCGCGATATACTGCATCAACGCGAGCAGGACAAACTGCGTTGCATCGAGAAAGTCTTGGAAGTTACCGATGGCGTACAGCGCGGCCCCAATCAAGGCATTCGCAAACAGAAACACGCTAGCGCTGTGCAGATGGCGCACCAGTGCTTCGAGTTCGCGCCGAGGCCGATGTGGTCGAAAGCTCGTCGTCACACCGGCATACTATCACGAAGCGAGGCCTTGGTGCAGGCCCGCGGTCGGCCCCTCGTGTGCCCCCGCAGCGCGTTGCCACAGCCGCAGCGCAGTGCCGCGGCGCGCGTCGGCCGGCTTGCCGTGGCCCGTCACATCGCCGGCGGCCGCGGCGCGCGTCGGGGCGCGCCGGGCGCGTTGGGGCCGATCGAGCTTGCGCGAGCTCGCGGTTTTCTTTTAGTATTGAGGAGTCATGGAGGACGGTATCGGTTCGTTCGCCGCTCAAAACTCTGCCGAACCCTCACCCCTGCCGGCCGCCGATCTGGCGGCCGACGAGCTGCGGGCCGCAGGCGCCGGGCTCGAGCCGCTTCCTACCGGGTTGGAAACAACCGGCGCATTCTCCGGCTCTCCCAAAGCCGTACTGTTTGATGTCTACGGCACGCTGTTGATCTCGGGCTCGGGCGATATCGGCAGCGCCGAGCGCAATGCCGAACTCGCTGAGGCCGTCGATGCGGCGTTTTCGGCCGCTCTCGCCGAGCTACCTGAGCTCTCATCGCCCGCCGGCGCGTCGCTGCGCAGGCGTCTTGCCCCCGAGGCACGCCGGCTCTACTTCTCCGCGATACGCGAGACGCATCATGCACTCAAACAGCGAGGCGTCGATCATCCCGAGGTGGAGATTCGAACCGTCTGGCGCACCGTGTTGCACCGGCTGGCGGCCGCCGCCGAGGTGCACAACGCTGCGCGCGGCACTGAGCGCGCGGCGGCGGGCGGACGGGCGCCCGGTGCGGCCTCCGACGCACGCAGCGGGGCCGCTTGGAGCGGCCTTTCCAACGAGCTCGTCGCCCGTGTTGCGCTGCGCTACGAACTCAAGGCCAACCCGGTCGCGCTTATGCCTGGCGCTGCCGAGCTCCTGGCGCTGCTGCGCGAGCGTGGTGTGCCGCTCGGGATCGTCTCGAACGCGCAGTTTTTCACTCCGCTTGTGGTCGAGACGCTGTTCGAGAGGTCGCTCGAGGCGCTGGGCTTTGAGGCGGAGTTGTGCGCCTGGTCGTATCAGGCCGGAGTCGCTAAGCCGTCGCCGTCGCTGTTTGCACCGGTCCTGGAGGAATTGAGGCGGCGCTATGCCCTACAGCCGCACCAAGTGTTGTATATTGGAAACGATATGGGAAATGATATTGCACCGGCGGCCGAGCTCGGGATGCAGACCGCGCTGTTCGCCGGCGATCGTCGCTCGTTACGGCTAAGAGCCGAGCGTTTAGAGGATCTCGCGGTTAAACCCGATCTCGTGATCGCGCATTGGAACGATCTGCGGAGTATACTGCGCCGCGAAAAGGATTTGGCATGAAGAAAGCGTTGGTGATCCTGATTCTACTACTGGTGATCGGTGGAGCCGTGTTCTACCGCGGATGGGTGCAGATTCTCATCCCCGAAGACCACGTGGCGGTGGCGTTCAGCCGCACCAGCGGCTGGGAGCCGGAGGTGCTGCGCGCCGGCGAGTTCAACTGGCGCTGGGAGCACGTCCCCCCGGGAAATATGGAGCTGTATCTCTTCAGCCGCGAGACGCATCGGCTCGAGCTTTCGAAGTCCGGCACCTTACCCTCGGGCGAGGTCTTTCGGCAATACCTCGAGGGCAATCCCAGCCTCGATTACAACCTTCGCCTCGAGCTTCAGGTGCGGCTGCAGGACGATGAGCTCCCGGGATTGGCCGAGGACCAAGGGCTGCGTCCCGACGGCATAGAGGCCTATCTCGATGAGCTCAGCACCGAGGTCGAGCGGTTTAGCCTCGAGTTTCTGAGCGAGTATTTCGGGGATGCACCCGAGGCCGAGACGGTCTCGGAGCTCCTAAGCGAGATCGAGGACGAGCTCGAGAGCTTGATTCAAGGGCGCTACGCCGAGATCGAGGTGGTGTCGTTTCGCGTTCGGGAACTGGAGCTTCCCGATCTCGCACTGTACCGTCTGGGGCGCGAGATCTACCTCGATATCGTGGAGGCTCAGCGCGACGCCATAATCGATGCTCAGGCCGAGCTGGCGGTTACCGAGGTTACCGAGGCGCAGAAGATCGAGGTGCTCGAGCGCTTCGGTCGTCTCTTGAGCGACTACCCGGTGCTGCTCGAGTACTTTGCGCTCGGCGGCGAGGCCGGAGATCCGCTGAACATTCGCGGACTCCAGTTGCTTGAGCAGCTGCAGTAGTATGGATTACTTCTTCAACTTCGAGAAGCTCGCCTATGTAAAAGGCGGCCGGCCCGACGGGTGTATTCTCTGCCGCATCCGTGACGAAGACCCCGAAGCGGTGGATCTCTCGGTTTATCGCGACGCGCTGTTTGTGATCACGGTAAACCTCTACCCGTATAACCCTGGGCACCTCATGCTGTTTCCAAGGCGCCACATAGAGGACCTGCGGGAGTACACCGATCAAGAACAGCGCAGACTCGACCGTCTCGTGAACGAAACGCTGAACATTCTCGACCGCACGCACACGCCGCGCGCTTACAATATCGGCTACAACATGGGCCCGGCGGCGGGCGCCTCGATACCGCATCTACATCTGCACGTAATCCCGCGCTACCCCAACGAAACCGGTATCGCCGATCTTCTTGCGGGCAAGCGCGTGCTGGTGGAAAGCCCGCTCGAGACCGCGAAGCGCCTGCGCGAGTCGTTCGAGCCGCTCGAGCGCGAGACCGCCGCAGCCGCCGACAACGCCGTCGACAACCCCGGGGGCGGGGGCGGGGGCCAGTAAAACGCCGCGCGCTGCGCGCTCGGAGCCTCGAGGCACGGCGCCGGCTGCGCACGGCGCCAGAAAACAGGCGGCTCAGCTGCCCTCTTCCACCGCGATAAGGTGCTTCACCACTGTACGTAGGGTTCGCAGACGGGTGAGCTGGCGATCGAGCGCCGCATCGAGCGGCCGTCCGCCGCGGGTCGCGGTGCCGGCCACCGCGGAATACTTTTCGTTTAACGCAGTGTTCGAGGCGTTCTTGACGTTGGTGAGTACCGTGGTCAACTCCTCGAACCGCTCGAGGCTCTTGTCGAGCAGGGTGCGAGCTTCGCGATCTTTCTGCGCGACGAACTTCTGGTAGGCGCGTTGTTGCTTGACGTCTTTCTCGACCGCGTAGCGCAGCCGGTAGAACGACTTGCCCTCGTCTGAATCAGGCGAAAACCCGAGGTCAAAGAGATGCATCTTCTCGGCGGCGTCTTCGATTCCCGAAGCGATCGTGAGCAGATCGCGACCCGCCTCTTTTACGCGCACCGGAACGATCCGCGACAGCACGCGCAGAAGCTCGACAATCTCGGGCCGATAGATCTCGCGCACAAAGTGATACACCACCTGCAACGAGCGGATATGCTTGAAGACCGGCAGCCCAAGCTTCTTGACCGTCTGCTGAATCGAGGTGCGGTAGAACTCGAACTCGGGCGGCTCTTCGCCGAAGAGCTCGTGAATCATCTTGTTGATCACGCCGAGACGAACATGGGGAAACAGCTCATCGAGCTCGGTTAAGAGGTGTATCTTTAGCGCCGCATGATAGAACTCCTGCAAGTGCAGGCTCGGTACGTACACCATCAAGCGATAGTAGGGATCGTCGTGCACCGCCTTTACGAGCTCAACAAGCGGCATCTCTTTCAGCGCACGCTCGGCTTGTTCGTAGAGGTTCGCAATGTTCTCCTGCAGCCCCGAAACCTGCTCCGAGTCTATGCTGGAGGTCTTGTGCTCGAGCGTCTGCGCATCGTCATTCTGCAGCACCTCGGCGCCCTCGCGCTCGTACAGCAGGTAGAAGCGCAACACGTCTTCGTGAAGTACGTTACGGCTGCCGTGCTTCGAGGCAAGGTAGAGCCCGTAATACAGCTGCTCGAGATACGGACCGACAACCGCAAACTCCACGCTCCCGAAGCTTGGGGTTTCCTGCGGAACCGAGAGATCGAGCGTGTGTGAGAAAAGCTGGAAGAACTCGTCGAACGGAAACATCCCGAGCCCGCGGAGGTGATACAGCGGCAAAACCCCTTCGGCGATACTGCGAAACACGTCTTCGTGCACGCCGTCCATATAGGTCTTGAGGCGCTTCAACACCTCGGAGCGAACCTCGGATTTGTTCTCGTGCGCGCGAAAGAGCTCCATCATCTCGTTGAGCGAGATGAACTGCTCGAGTTCGTATTTGGCTCCGGGAATACTGCGCCGCAGGTGAAACTCAACGATCTGGCGCAGCATCTGCGAGCCGCCCCAGGCGGCCTTTACCAACGGTATTACCGGATACGCGGCCCGATAAAGCTCGTATACCCGCTCGGCGAACTGCGGGCCGAGCGTGCGATTGTCGACATCGATGAAGAGCTTCCCACCACGGCGAAGTCTGCGCTTCATGCGCCCGAGGCGCATCTGTTGATAAAGCGTTTCGTCGTCGAGCCCGCTAAAGAACTTCCGAACGGCGAACCACAGACGCCGCAAGAACGAGAACTCCGCGATTTCTCGATGGATAAGCGCCCGCCGTTGCTCCTCGGGCGGCTCGCCCCGATAGAGGTGCTGCTCCTGGCTGCTCTTGGTTAGGCTGAGGCTCTGTACGATTCTGTCGTGCAGGTAGCGACGCTCGTCGTCGCTTAAACTGCGTGCCAAAGTGTGTAAGTTCGCGCTGCTTGCCATCGCCGTTCCGGCCTTACAGTAGTGCAAAACTGTGCGAGTTGCAATTGATTTTGTTCCGGATTCTGCTCAAGTCCGCACTCGAGGCGCCGACAATCGAAGCAGGGTTCGGTAGGAACCCAGATACGTCGAATTCCGGACAGGGACGTCCGGGAGTGATCATCCAAGGAGGAGATATGATCATTAATCACAACACCAGCGCTGCATTTGCCCAACGCCAGCAGAAATTCAACGTGATGGATGTTGAGGGCAACATGGAGAAGCTGTCGTCCGGTATGCGGATCAACCGCGCGGGCGACGACGCCTCGGGTCTGGCGGTATCTGAGAAGATGCGCTCCCAGATTCGCGGTCTGAATCGAGCCGAGCAGAACACTGCCGACGGTATCTCGATGATTCAGACCACCGAGGGCTACCTCCAGGAAACCCAAGACATCCTGCAACGCGTTCGTGAGCTGGCGGTGCAGTCTTCCAACGGTATCTACACCGATGAAGACCGCATGCAGATTCAGGTCGAGGTGTCTCAGCTCGTGCGCGAGATCAACCGGATTGCGTCGCACGCCGAGTTCAACGGCATGAATCTCATGACCGGGCGTTTCGCGGCCGACACCGGTACCAACGTGGTCACCGCGAGCATGTGGTTCCACATCGGGGCGAACATGGATCAGCGTGAGCGCGTGTACGTCGGCACCATGACGGCGCAGGCCTTGGGTCTTCAAAGCACCGACGGACTACCGCACACCGCTACCTTCCTCTCGCTCTCGACTCCCGATGCGGCGAATGCTGCGATCGGCGTTGTGGACGAGGCGCTCACGACGGTGAGCAAACAGCGCGCCGACCTCGGTGCGTACCAGAACCGCCTCGAGTACGCTCAGCGCGGTCTGGCGGTTGGAGCCGAGAACATGCAGGCGTCGGAGTCGCGCATCCGCGATACCGACATGGCCGACGAGATGGTACGTTTGGTCACGAACCAGATCCTGCAACAAAGCTCGACCGCGATGCTCGCACAGGCGAACCAGCAGCCTCAGACGGTACTGCAGCTTCTGCAGTAACTCACCCAAGCCAAAAAAAGCAGCCTTCGGGCTGCTTTTTTTGCGCCCTCCGCCCGGCACCCACAGCCCCGGCGGCGCCAAACCCACAGCGCGGCTCCCACGGCGCTACTGTTAAACCCAAAGCGCTGCGCGCGACCGTCTGCGCTCTGCGGTCTGCGTGTTGACAGGCTCTCAGCCGGCGTGTAGGAAGAGAGAGATGCAAGACGCAGAGGATTCGCACGGTCTTTCTCTTCCCGCCGAGCTTCCGCGTGAGCTCTGCACGGTAGCGCGAATTTTCGACGAGAACGGGTTTCAGCTCTATCTTGTCGGAGGCGCGGTTCGCAACCTGCTGCGCGGCTCCTATCCCGAGGACTACGACCTCGCGACCGACGCGCGCCCGGAAGAGGTCATGCAAATTTTTCGCCGCGTAATCCCGACCGGGGTGCAACACGGTACCGTCACGGTGCTGTTCAAGAACAGGCAGTTCGAGGTCACCACCTTTCGCGCCGAGTCGGGCTACAGCGACGCCCGACACCCCGACGAGGTAACCTTCGGAGTCGATATCGATGCCGACCTCTCGCGGCGCGACTTCACGATTAACGGCATGGCGCTCGAGGTCAAGACCGGAACACTGCTCGACCCGTTCGGCGGCCGCTCAGACCTTGAGCTGGGGCTGGTGCGCGCCATCGGCAACCCGCGCGAGCGCTTCGAGGAAGACGCGCTGAGGGTGCTTCGCGCGGTCCGTTTCGCGGCGCAGCTCGAGTTCACGATAGAGGACGCCACCGCCGCGGCGCTCCGCGGGCGGCGCGAGGCTCTGGGAGCGGTCTCGGTGGAGCGCAGCCGCGACGAGCTCAGCAAGATTCTGCTTGCCCCTCGCCCCTCGTACGGGTTGCGGCTGATGCTGGAGTTCGGTCTCTTGGGCGCGGTGCTGCCCGAGCTGCTGCGTTGCGAGGGCTTCCCCCTTCTCGCCGAAGACGATGGAAGCGCCCGGCACGATACCGGCACCAGCGGCGATGCCGCCGATACCGGCGATACAAGCGATCCCGCCGCCGCCGGGCTGCTCGAGCACCTGCTTCGAAGCTGCGACGCGGTGGCCGAAACGCCTCGGCCCGCAGCCGGGCAGCTCGAGCTACGGCTGGCGGCGCTGCTACACGAGCTCGCGCTACCGGACTGCGCCGCGAACCACCGCGGCAACGCGGCGGAGCCGCGCGTTCTCGACGAGTGCGATCGTCTCTCGGCCGAGCGCGCGAGAGACTGCCTAAAGCGGCTTCGTTATCCAAACAACACCGTGGAGCGGGTCGCGCACCTCGTGCGTCATCACCGCCTGCGGTGCCGGCCGGGCTGCAGCGACGCCGCGCTGCGCCGCGTTGTTTCCGCGGTGGCTACCGAGCAGATATACGACGCCGTGAGCCTTAGAAGCGCCGAGCTGCGCGCCGCAGGGCAGTATGAGCGTGCAGCCGATATTGAGTTGCTCGCCGAGCGCGTACGAGCAATCCTTGAACGGGGCGACCCGGTGACGCTGCGCGAGCTCGCGGTAAACGGTAACGACCTGGCGACGCACGGCGTGCCGCGCGGGCCGCAGATGGGCCGGGTGCTCGAGGCGCTGTTGCAGCGCGTACTCGAAGATCCCGCGCTAAATCGCCGCGAGCGGTTACTCGAGATCGCCCGCCGCCTCTCGGAGCAGATGAGGGAGCAGTAGAGCGAAAGCGCTCTATCGGTCCTCGCCGACGCTCTTCGCCAAAGACTCGTAGGCGATCGCAGCCGCGTTTTGCTCGGCCTCTTTCTTGTTTTTGCCGGTGCCGGGACCGTAGGTTGCGTTTTCAACCGCGACCTCGATCCAAAAGGTTTTGCTGTGCTCCGGACCGGTTTTCTTCACAAGCGAGTAGCGCGGATAGGTCTTGTAGGTCTTCTGCACCAACTCCTGCAGAAGCGTCTTGTAGTCTTTCTTGTGGCGGTTTTCGAGCACCTTGTTGATCTCGGGGATCAGATAGCGCAGTATGAACTTACGTGAGGCGCGAAAGCCCGAGTCGATGAAGTACGCGCCGATGATCGCCTCCATGGCATCGGCAAGCAACGCCTTCTTGGTTCGCCCGCCGGAGTACTCTTCGCCCTTCCCGATCAGAATGAAGTTATCGACCTTCAGTTTGCGGGCGATCTCGGCGAGGCTGTCCTCCGAAACCACGAAGCTCTTGATCTTGGCGAGGTCGCCCTCGGCACGATCCGAGAGCTGCTCGAAGAGGTACTCCGCCACCACAAGCCCCAACACCGAGTCGCCGAGAAACTCAAGCTTCTCGTTGTTGTCGAGCTGCTCCTGGGTTTCGTTCGCGTAGGAGCGATGAGCAAAGGCAAGGTTCAGCAGATCCAATCGACGGAACTTAATCGCAGCTTGGCGCTCGAACAGCTGCAACTCCTTGCGGCGTTCAGACGATATAGGAGGAGTGTGTAACTCGGAGTACTTCTTGCTCACCTGAACGAACCTTACCCGCACCGAGTTAAAGCCGCTCTAAGAGTTCGGCCGCAGCTTCGGTAATCGATGCAGATGTGTATGTGGTACTGCTATAATAACCGCGCCCGAGAGGAAATTCCCGGGCGCAGTTGCGTGGAAACTATGTTCTCGTTCCGGTGTTACTGCTGCTGTTGCTGCGATTGAATAAACTCGAGCGCATCCTTGACGGTCTCGAACTCGTTCGCTTTTTCGTCGGGGATGGAGATGCCGAGTTCTTCCTCGATTGCGTACACCAGCTCGTAGGTGTCGAGACTATCGGCACCGAGGTCTTGGCGGAAAGACGACTCCAACGTCACTTTGCTCTCGTCGACCTCGAGTTTATCGGCTACCAGTTTCTTCATTTTCTCGAACAGTTCATCCATAGGATCCTCCTGGTCTCTTGTTTTAGCTCAAATCTTCGCTTCTGACAATCTCTTTGCCACGATAAAAGCCACATTTGGGGCAGACGTGATGAGGGCGCTTCGAAGCTCCACAGTTGCTGCACTCAATGAGGTGACCGAACGAAACGCGGCCGTTGATTGAGCGTCGGCGCCGAGTACGCGCTTTAGAATGTCGATACTTTGGTACTGCCATGGAATATGTCCTTATAAGCTGTTATGTTCGCACACCATAGCCGATCGTTTGGCCGAATGTCAACTGAGCTGCGCGCCGGCTGTGTGCCGACTGCGCGCCGGGTACGGCGCGCGCACCACGGGCGTACGGCGGGGTGTGCCGGTTGAGGCTCTAGTCGCTGCCCGTGCGACGAGCGCGTTTCACCTTCTCTTTCAAGCGCTCGGCCACGATATCCGGCACCATGCGCGAGATGTCGCCGTCGAGCCTCGCAAGCTCCTTGATCGCGGATGAACGCAGCACGAAGTACTTTGAGTCGGTCGGCATGAAGATCGTTTCGATGCGAGGGTTGAGCCCTTTGTTGATCATCGAGAGCTCAAACTCGTACTCGAAATCCGACAAGGCTCGAACCCCGCGAATCATCACCCGCGCCCCAACCTGCTCGGCAAACTCAACGATCAAGCGATCCCACTGGTGTACGCGAACGTTATCGTACGGGTCGCAGAGCGTGCGCATCAGCTCCAGCCGCTCGTCGGCATCGAAGGTGTACTGTTTCTCGGGGTTCGTTGCCACCACCACATCGATCTCGTCGTAGATACTCGAGATGCGGTGAATAATGTTGAGGTGCCCGTGACTCGGTGGGTCGAACGACCCGGGGAAAAGCGCTCGTAGCATGCCGGTCATTCTAAGCAGGCTCGGTTTATCGGTCAATGGCAGGCGTGCTATACTGCAGGCGTGTTTCGCGAACCGCGAAGAACAATACCGTCGAGTCGAGGCAGACTCCGCCGCCCACCCCGCCGGCCGGCCCGCCCACGCGGCGTGGCTTCGGGGTGCGAGGCCCGGAGGATCGGCCGGGCCCTGCCCCGCCGTGCCCGCTTCGCGCGCGGCCCCCGCCCCGCCCGCGGCCCTCACCTTGCCCGCTTCGCGCGGCCGCTTCTCTGCGTGGTAATCTCGGCGGGCCTTGCGTTGCTTCTCGCGAGCACGCTTACCGCCGATGAGCACAACGCGCACGCGAACTCCAACGATCGGGAGTATCGCAGCGGCGACTGGGTTCCGCTCGAAGAGGCTCTGCCGCGTTGGCCCAATCGCGACCAGGAACTGCGCATTCTAGAACGGCAGGCACGGCGGCCTCACACCGCCGAGAAGCGCAGGGTGATCGCGCGCTTTACCGAGCTCGTGGACACCGACTCGATCTCGCCGTTCGATCGCGCGAGCATCGATCTGCTCGGCTACCTTGCGCTCGAGGGCGTACGCACGCAGCGCATGCCGGCGCCCCGGTCCAACCCGGCGGGGTCGCCCCTCATTCGGCGAGAAGCGGTGGAGCTGCTCGGCCGCATCGGCGGCCCCCATGCCGATGAGGTGGTGCGGTCGGTGATGCGAAGCGACGACGATCTCGTGGTGCTCGCCGAGGCGGTCTACGCGCTGGGTCAGATCCGAAGCGAACCCGATTCCGAGCTACTGCAGCTGCTTACGCGCATTTTGGTGCGCAACAATCGCATCATGCACGACGACAACCTCGCGTACGCAACGCTGCTCACGGTCGAGCGCCTACACCGTTCGTCGTGGGGCATTGAGGACCCCGATCTGTTCCGCGCTGTGTTTGAGGTAAGAAACGGTCCTTATCTCGGCGTGGTGCGAAGCAAGGCCGATGAGGTCGCGAGGCTGCTGCGCCGCGGCCGATAGGCGTCGCGCCGCGGCCCGACCGCGCCGCGCGCCTACGCGCCGCCGTGCTCGTAACCCCGACCGGGATCGCCATTGTGGCGGTCGTCGCCATTGTCGTGGCTATCGCCGCTCTTGTGCCCGTCGTCCTCGTCATCGTCATCGTCGGCGTGTCGCCCGGATGATACCGGGTCGGACGCGCTTGCGCGCGACAAGCCGGGACTGGCTTCGCGCCGCCACTGCACCGCGTTCTCGCGCTCTTCGTACTGAATGGTGCGGACCACTTCGAGGCCTTGCTTCCCGATCTTCGACTTGATTACCCCGAAGCGCCCGGCTCCGATATAGCACAACCGTTCATCGCTCGCGATAGACTCGCGCTCGCCGATTTCTTTGAGCACACACTCGAGATGCGCCGGCTTGTCGTCTTCTCCGTACGCAATTGCGCTGTGCACGTCGCGCACCACTTTGCCGCAGATCGGGCAATCGGACGGTTCGCGTCGCTGCGGGGTGGGGATCGCGGCGAGCGCTTCGGGGTGGAGGCCGTCGCGCTTGCTTTTGTTGCCCCCGCGCGCCGAGGAGCGCCGGCGGCGACCGCGGCGGCGACCGCGCTTAGCGTTGTTCTGGTTATTCTGGTTGTTCTGGTTGCTGCGTTCCTCTGCTGCCATTCTGCTGCTCTCCGTGGTGTTCGATAAGCTTGCTCGTCAAACGTTGCGCCAGCCGATCGACCGCGTGCTCCAGATAACGACGGTCGTTGATGCGGTGCTTGAGTTCTCTGATTCGGTCGTGATCAATCGGCTTCGCTGTGCGCACTATACCGCCTATGCGAATGCGTTTTCAATATGTCGCACGACCCCCTCCTTCGGCGACACCAGCAGCAGATCGAAGCGGACGTGATACGCACGCAACCGCGGAGCGCCGGCCAAGTAGAGCTGCGCCGCCGCGGTAATACGCGCTCGTTTGCTGCGCGTAATCGCGTACTCCAGCTCGCTCCAAGGCACGGCGGCCCAGGTTTTCACCTCGAAGAACACCACGGCATCCTGCTTCGTACCTACAATATCGACCTCACCCGGGCCGCTTCTGAAGGTAATTTCGAGGATCTCGTAGCCTTGTTGACGCAGGTACTCCGCCGCGACGCGCTCGCCCCGCCGTCCACGCGCCGTGGTGGAGTTGGGCGTCACTGCGGCTGCGGGGCGTGGCCGCCCGCCTGGGCGCTGAGCTCTTTCGGGTCTACGGCGCGGGTTATGAAGAGCGTGCGATCGTCGAAGAGGTCGACGATCTCGCCGCGATCGTTGCGATACTCCTGCCCCTTCTCGTTGATCATGATTTTGACCCGCGGCTTCAGCGGTGCATCGACGTTGTTCTGCACCACCCTGCCGATTTTGCCGTCGTTGAGCAGCACGATACTGCCGATGGGGTAGATTCCCATGGTGCGGATAAAGATCTTGAGAATCTCGGGGTCAAACCGGCGCCCGTTGTCGCTCAAAATTGCGCGAATCGCGTTGTATCCGATCATTGAGTTGCGATACGGGCGTTTGCTCACCATCGCTTCGAACGAGTCTACCACCGCGATGATGCGCGCCGGGATGATGATGCTGCTACCCGAGAGCCCACGAGGATAGCCGGTACCGTCCCAACGCTCTTGGTGTTGCAGCGCCGCAAGGCCTACCTGCTCGGGGTAATGCAGTTCGCGGGTAATGATCTTGTAGGAGTGAATGGGGTGCGTCTTGATCTGCTTGAGCTCTTCGCTCGTGAGCTTCCCGCTCTTGTTGAAGATCTCTTCCGGGAGGCGAAGCATGCCGATATCGTGTAGCAGTGCCGCGGTTGCAAGGTGCAGCAGCTTGTGCTTAGCCATGCCGCTGTTGATCCCGATTAAGCTCGAGAGTACCGCCGAGTTGATGGCGTTCTCAACGTAGCCCGCCTCTCCCTGGAAACCGTACAGGATGAACTCGATCATCTCGTGCCGTCGAGCCTCGAGCAACTGTAGAACCCCATCGATGATGCGGTCTATCTCGGCGGCTTCAAGGTCTTCCTGTTCCTTGACCCGTTGATGAATCTTGCGAAGTTTCTGGGCTACCTCGCTGTAGGTCTTGAGGACTTGCTGCTGTTCGGGGGTGTTGAAGGCTTGTTGAAAGAAACTGCCGGACTGCGCCTCGCCTTCCTCGCCTGTTGTGCGCGCAACGATCTCCTGCCCTGCGGTTCGCACCGTCTCGACCTTCCACCGCTCGAGCCGCTTGAGGTCTTTCTCTTTGATAGGAACCCGTTCCGGTACCAGCAAAGTGGAGTCGTCGACGTACACCGGCTGATCAAACTGCATGCCGGGCTTCAAATCCTTCACGGGAAGCGTTCTCATTCTTTTTGTCCTGTTGCATCTACAGCGCCCACAAACACCAGTATCTCGGCAACTACGCGATAGAACTCCTCGGGAACAAGCTCGTTCGGCTCAAGGAAGTACAACGCCTCGGCCAAGATTCCGTCGCTCACCTGCGGTACTCCGTGCCGCTCGGCGAGCTCACGAATACGCGCCGCGAGCTCGTCGCGCCCTTTGGCCAGCACAAAGGGTGCCGGAAGTTCGGGGTCGTAGCGCAACGCGACGGCAGTGCTCATGGAACCATCCTACAGTTTTTCTGCTACCGATCCTATTATATAGTCGTCGCCGTCCGATGAAAACCCATCAAAACCTTTTGGAAAGCCAGTTATTCCGATTTCCGACACTCCCTCGTCGGCCAAACGCTCGGACAGCGTACGCCAGGCGGCCTCGGTCTCCGCGTCGAAGCCTGCAACGAGCTGTGGGTCGTCCACGTAGAGCGCAATTTTGCGTGTGCCGCTCCGGCCGTTCCACCACTCAACGCCCCAACGGCGCCGCTCGCCCTGGAGCTCGACCGTAGCGCGCGAAAACGACCCCCGCGGCTTCAGCAGCACACGCGCGACCCCGGTATAACGCAGCTCGCCGCGCTCAATGCGCAGCGGCACCGCTATCCAGTGGCCTTCCTCGCCGCCGCGCGCGGTCGAGTGCTTCACATGGTTGAAGATCTGCAGCGCCGCGCCGGCGCGGCCGGGAGGCTCGCCGTGAGCGCGGGTGAACTGCGACCGTAATGTGGAGCTCAGCTCCGCCACCTCCGCGCGGTGCTCCACCGATTCGACCGCTTCTGCCGCGTCGGCTCCGTCGCCGGCTTCCGCGGCGCGCCCTCGGTGCGGGTTTCGGCGTTTACGTTGCTCCGAGTCTTGCTGTTGATCGCGGCGGGGAAGCACGAGATGCTGAAGCTCGGACCAGAGATCAAGCAGCTCCGAGAGACCTTTGCGGTCGAGCACGATCAGGAGTCGCAGATCCTGCGGCTGCTCGAGACCAAGGCGCGCGGCGTGTCGGTGAATTCGAGTGAAGCGCTCAGGGTCAATCGCGAGGCCTTCGCGGAAGAACGCCCGCAACAGTTGCGCGGCGCGATCGTCCTGTGGCAACCCGAGGCGCTCGAGAATTGGCGTACTCTGCCGAGCGGTTTCGGCGTTGGTGAGGTGCAGGAAGATGCGGCCGGCCTGCAGCTCCACGCGCGCGGCGAGGATATCTCCCACGCGCACCGGAACGTTGCTGGTGGCGGGATAGGTTTTACCGTGTATCGCGAGGAGCCATTTAGATTGGGTAAGCGCCTTTACGACGCGCGCCTGCACAAGCTGTCCGTTCTGCAGCGGTGGGGTGCTGCGAACGCCGAGCTGCAGCCGGGCGTTGCCGGCGGCCGCTTCGGGGCGCACGTCGCGACGCCTTCCGGGCTTCGCGGTCTAGTTCGCGCGGCGCTTGCGTACCAGCTCGGCAACCTTGGCGGCCTTACCGACGCGGTTGCGGATGTAGTACAGCTTCGCGCGACGAACACGGCCACGACGTGCCACGTCTATCTTGCTGATCTTTGGGCTATGCAGCGGAAATACGCGCTCCACACCCACACCGTACGACACCTTGCGTACCGTGAAGGTGCGTTTCACACCGCTGCCGTTCTTCGCGATCACGAGGCCCTCAAAGACCTGGATTCGCTCGGTCTTGCCCTCTACGATCGAAAAATGCACCTTAACGGTATCACCGATGCGGAAGTTCTCGCGGTCGTCCGCGACTTGCTCCATTTCAAACGCTTTAACCAGATCCATTGCTATTCTCCTTGGGTACCGCTCTCGCGAAGTTCACGCAGCATCTGTAGCTCTTCGTTGCTCAGCTCGGCGCGCTCCAGGAGATCCGGGCGCACCTTCGCGGTCTTCTGTATGCTCTGCATCCGTCGCCATGCGCGAATCCGTTCGTGGTGGCCCGAGAGCAGCACCTCCGGAACTCGCCGTCCGGCGAACTCTTCAGGCCGAGTGTACTGTGGATACTCCAGCAACTGGCCTTCGAAACTTTCTTCCTCGAGCGACTCGCTGCGAATAACGCCGTCGAGCAGACGAAACACGCTGTCGACGATCACGAGCGCCGCGAGCTCACCGGAGGATATCACGTAGTCTCCGATCGAAAGCTCGAGGTCTACGTATTCCTCGATCACGCGCTGGTCGAGGCCCTCGTAGCGACCACAAAGTAACACAAGCTCGCTATGCGCTGCAAGCCGCCCGGCGCGCTCACGGGTCAGCGGATACCCCGACGGAGACGGGTATACCGTGAGTCTGTCGTGATGCGCGGTCTCGAGAGCGTCCTCTACCGCGCGCCCGACTACATCCGGCTTCATCACCATCCCGGCGCCGCCGCCGTACGGTGCGTCGTCGCAGGTTCGGTGGCGGTCGAGCGCGTAGGAGCGGATATCGCGCACGTCGTATCCGATGAGCCCGCGCTCAACCGCCTTCGCCGCGATCGAGCTTCCGAAATACGCGTGCACCAGCTCCGGAAACAACGTGAGGACCGTGAACTTCATTCCAGTATCCAGTCGGTGAGAAGCTCGATGCGCCCCGCTTCGAGCATCACCTCTCCCACAAACGGTTCCCGAAACGGAACTACCGCGCTTTTGCGCTCACGCGTTTCCACATCGAGCATCGCGGTGGCCCCGTTCTCCCAGACCGAGCGCACCGTGGCGACCTCACGGCCTTGGTACACGAGCACCAAGCCGACCAGATCGGCGATGTAGTACTCGTCCTCGGCGCAGGGTGCCGCCTCGTTTCGCTGCACCCAGATCTCGAAACCGTTGAATCTGCGGGCCGCTTCCGGGGTGTCGATACCCACAAGCTTGAGCAGAATCTTCTCGCCGTGCCCCCGCACGCGCTCCACCTCGAACTCGAGCTCGCGAGGAGCATCGGCCTTGCGAAGCGTTACGTGCGTGAGTTTCGAGAAATGCTCGGTTTCCCCCGAGAAACTGCGGACCTTGAGCTCACCGTGGATGCCGTGCGGCCCACCGATTACGCCGGTAGCCAGCCGTTTACCGCTATCGCCGCTCAATCCAGTATCTCGAGCACCACCCGCTTGCCGGTTTTCGTCGCCGACGCACCCAGAATCGTCCGGATCGCTTTCGCGATTCGTCCGTGTTTGCCTATGACTTTGCCGATATCGCCCGGCGAAACCTTGAGCTCCAGGATGGTAGACTTCTCTCCCTCGATTATGTTGACCTCAACGCCGTCGGGATCGTCCACGAGCGCCTTGGCCATATAGCTAACGAGTTCCTTCTCCATGTCCGCCTCCTTGCAGGCTCTGAGCCTAGCTCAGGTAGAAGTTGTTACGATTTAACAACTTGCGGACAGTCTCGCTCGGCCTCGCGCCTTTCTCGATCCAGTCTCGGATACGATCTTCTTTCAAGACGAGTTGTTTGTCTGCTACTTCGATGGGATGATAGAGCCCGACTTCTTCAAGGGCCTTGCCGTCTCGCGGGGTTCGCGAGTCCATTACTACAATGCGGTAGTACGGGCGCGCCTTCGCGCCGAACCGCTTCAATCGAATCCTTGCGCTCACTTGTTCATTCCTCCTGCCGGCGTATTCAGTATGAGCTTCAGCCTTTTTGCATCTGCGACAGCATTGCCTGCTGGTATTTCTTGTTCTTCGTAGCTTTGCGCATCATACTGCGCATTTTATCGAATCGTTTCAAGAGCCTGTTTACCTCGTAGACCGAGCTTCCGCTTCCGCGCGCGATGCGTTTACGGCGCGACGGGCCGATGATGCGGTGATTGTAGCGCTCCTCGAACGTCATCGACTGAATGATCGCTTCCTCGCGCTTGATTGCACCTTCGTCTATTGCGTCGGGGTCTATCTGGCCTTGCATCCCGGGGATCATCTCGAGCACCGACGAGACAGGCCCCATCTTTCGCAGGCGAGCGAACTGCTCGAGGTAGTCTTGCAGCGTGAACTGCTCCGACTTCAGTTTCTCCTGCAGGTCGAGCGCCTCTTGCTCGTTGATGGTGTCCTGGGCCTTCTCGACCAAGCTCACGACATCGCCCATGCCGAGAATACGCGACGCGATGCGCTCGGGGTAGAACGGCTCGAGATCGGTGGCTTTTTCGCCGGTGCCGATGAACTTGATCGGCACGCCGGTGACGGTTTTAAGACTGAACGCCGCGCCGCCGCGCGCGTCGGAGTCGAACTTGCTGAGGATGGCGCCGCTTAAGGTGATGCGCTCGTTGAAGGCTTTCGCGACCTCAACCGCGGACTGACCGCCCATCGAGTCGGCCACCAGCAGCGTTTCCTGCGGATCGCAGAGCTTGCTCAGCGCCGCGATCTCGTTCATCAGCGGTTCGTCTACCTGCAGTCGGCCGGCGGTATCTACGATCACGGTGTTGTACTGTTGCTTCTTCGCCTCTTTGAGCGCGGCCTTCACCACTTTGAGCGGCTCGGAGGCGCCTTGCTCGTGATACACCGGCACCCCGAGCTGCCCGCCGAGCGTCACGAGCTGGTCTACCGCGGCGGGGCGCACAAGGTCGGCCGCAACCAAAAGAGGCCGACGGTCGTTTTGCTGCTGCAAGCGCGCTCCGAGCTTCGCGGCGGTCGTGGTTTTACCCGAACCCTGCAACCCCACCAAGAGCAGCACCGAGACCGCGTCGGGCCCCTTGAGTTCGAGCTCCTGCCGTTCGTCGCCGAGCAGTTGCACCAGCCGGTCGTGAACAATCTTGATGAACTGCTGCCCCGGCTGAACCGCCTTGAGCACCGCTTCGCCGGTAGCTTCCTCGAGCGTGCGGTTTACGAAACGGCGCACCACGCGCACATGCACGTCGGCCTCGAGCAGCGCGAGCTTGATCTCCTCGACCGCGTCGCGCACGTTCTTCTCGTTGATGCGGGATTTGCCGCTGATTTCGCGCGTTATTTGGCTGAATTTATCGGAAATGCGTTCGAGCATACTGTGAGATCCGGTCCGGTCAGTGTTCTTGTTTATACCGTGTCGGCGTTCCCCGTGTCAACGCCCGGCACTCCCCCGCGTAGCCCCTCGCGTGGTGCCGGCGCAGGCAAACGCGGGTGCTTCTGCGTGCTGTGTGCGCGTGCGCGCGTGTGCGGCCCCTCGCGTGTTGCGGGGGCCCCTTGTATGTGCTGCGGGTTCTCGTGCGTGCGAGCCTCAGCGAATCTCAAAGAAGTGACGATCGAGGTATCGCACGCGCTGTTCGGCCGGGCGGTAGTAGCTGCTCACCGGAAACTCATCCACCACCGTCCTGTAGTGTTCACGCGATCTTCTGAGATTGCGATGCTCCGACGCGCGCTCGTAGAGCCGGCCAAGCATGAAATGCGCGTGCGCCCGCTCGGCACCCGGGTTATCGTGCTCGAGATACCGTTCGTAAAGCGCAATCGCGTCGCCGATCTCGTCGTTCTCGGCAGCCTCGCGCGCCCGCTCGAGCAGCTCCTCCGACGGAATGCCGCTGAGGTCACGCTCCGAGTCGTCTTCGGTTTCGGTTTCGGTCTCGCCTGGGGTCGGGACCTCGGCAAGAGCCGGCGGCTCCGAGGGCTCTTCGCTCGCGTCGGGCTGCGCGCGATCGTCTGTGTCGGCCGAGGTAGTGTCTTCGGACGCAGTGACCGCGAGCTCGTGATCCTGTATCTCGCCGCGCGTCATGTCTTGACGCTGAAAGCGCAACCTGAAATCACCCTCCTCGGTGATGCGAAACACAAACTCGGTCTGCTCGTCGTCGCCGCTGCGCCGCACGAACTCAACGCGGTCGCGCCCGTTCTCCACTCCGAGATACACCCAGCCGCTTCCCGGCAACTCAACCGAGAACTCTTCGCCCACACGCTCGTGTTGCTCCGGTAACTCAAGCGCTTGGGCGCGCTCGGCTGAGTCGCGGCGAGCCGGCATCTCGGGAATCGCGGCGGGCCGCTCTCGGTCGCGAGGCTGTACTGCAGCCGCATCCTCGGTAGGCTCAGGTTCGGGAGCCGGCTCAGCCTCGGGTTCCGGCGCGGGAGCCGCGTCTCCCTCTATCGGCGGCGTCGGTGTCGGCTCAGGCTCCTCGAGCGCGTCGTCCGCGCGCAAGGGTTCCGGCTCGGCCTCGGGCTCAGCCGCAGGTTCAGGCTGCTCGGCTTGCTCGGGCGCTTCCGGCTCAGGCAGGGCTTCGAGCACCACCAACGCTATCGGGTCTTGGGGTGTAGGCAGTTCCGGGGGCTCGTCGTCGAGCTCGTCGGGGTCCAAAGCGGCGCCAGTGTCGTCGGCATCGCGCTCGGGCGATCGCCTACTCGATACTTCGGGGTGGGTTTCAGGGGACTGCGGATCGGGCAGCGCAAGCCACGGTAGAATGGGGTCGCCGATTGCGCGCGGCTCGATGAGCTCCTCAGCGGCCGGCGGCGCCTCTCTGCGGCCGGTAAACTCCGGCGCGGTCTCTTCGGCTTCGGCTTCGGCTTCCTCGCGGGGCTCGTCGTGGGGTTCGGGCTCCGGTAGGTCAACGAGATCGAGCTGTGATTCGTCTACAACCTCGTCGGGGGCCGGCCGATCGGGCGACGGGCGTTCGGGATCTTCGGGCTCGGGTGCGGATGCACACCCTACCGTGATCGATAGAATCGCGAGAAAAAGCGCAACTCGCCGCATTGTTGTCCCCTCCCGACTACGGCACGCGCGAGAACAACCTCCGAAGCGCCGCCTCGTTCTCGCGGCGAAGGTGTTCGCGAACCGCATCAACCGAGTCGTACATGAACGGCTCGATCTCGGAGCGATCCCACGGTCCGGACTCGCCCCGTATCATTAATATCGGTGGTTGCAAGACCTCTGTTGAGTCGGGCAACTGCCATTCCGGCACGCGGAGCTCACTCGGAATGCGCGAAAGCTCATCGCGCGCGTCGCGCCGCTCGGTATCTACGCGCCCCGGTAACACCGTCAGCATCAAAACCACGACGCCCACCGTGACCGCGGCAACCGCGGCGAGCGCCGCCGCTACCGCCGCCGGCGAAAACCGCGACCCCGCGTGTTCCGGCGAACCGCCCCCAGCGCCGCGACCCGGCCGGCGCGGCTTTCCAGTTTGTTGGGCACCCCGTTGGCCCGTGCCTCTGCGCCACGCGGTGCGCGCACCCTCGCGCAGCCGTGTGACGACCGAGCGCGCAGCGGCACGCACCGCCGCGGGGGCGTCGCGCAGCGAACGCCGCTCAGGCATGCACCTTCTCCGGTTCCGAGACTCGGATTGCAACCACCTTCGAGACGCCCGACTCCTCCATAGTCACCCCGATCATGGTTCCGGCCGAAGCGATCGTCTTCTTATTGTGCGTGATCACCACAAACTGCGAAGACTCGGAGAACTCATCGAGCATGTTCACGAAACGGCCCACGTTGCTCTCGTCGAGCGCCGCATCGAGCTCATCTAAGAGGCAAAACGGCGACGGGCGCACCATAAACGTCGAGAACAACAGCGCGACCGCCACCATTGAGCGTTCGCCTCCCGACAGAAGCTCGATACTCTCGAGCTTCTTGCCCGGCGGCTGCACAAACACCTGTATGCCCGACTCGAGCACGTTGTCGGGGTCGGTTAGGCGAAGCTCCGCCCGCCCGCCTCCAAACAGGCGCCGAATAATGGTGTGGAAGTTCTTCTTGATCTTGTTGTAGGTCTCGAGAAACAGCTCGGCCGACTCGGCCTTGATCTCGGATGTCACTTGCTCGAGATCATCCTTCGCCTGACGCAGATCGTCGAGCTGTCCAACCAGGAAATCGTAGCGCTCGGCAACCTCGGCAAACTCCTCCGGCGCCATCAGGTTGACGCTCCCGAGAGACCGAAGCTTCTCGCGCAGACCGGCGAGCTGGGTGCGGAGATCGCGCGGTTGTGCGTCGATCTCGAGCATCCGCGGTTCGTACTCCCTGAGATCGCGCGAGTGCTGTTCCTCGAAGTTCGAGTAGATATTGCGAATCTCGCTGGTAGTCTCGGCGGCGCTTACTTGAAGCTTCTCGACCTTGTCCTGCAGACCCGAAAGCTCCTGCATGAGCTGCTTGACCTGCTTTTCCTTGGCGACTAGGTCGCTGTTCTTCGAGGAGATGCCGGCCTCGAGCTCCTTGAGCTCGGCGCGTTTCTTCTCTTCCTGTTCTTTGAGCCCGGCGCGCTTCTCGTTGGTTTCGCGAATCTTGTGTTGCGTTTGTTCGAGCCGCGCCTGGTCCTGCTGCAGCGCCGAATGCGTCTGTTCTTTCTGCCGCTTCTGATCCTCTATCGCGCGTTTGGTGCGCTCAATATCCGAGACGATCGTTTGTTCGCGCGACTTCATCTGAGCCCGGCTCACCCGCAGCTCCTCAAGCGTGTTGCGGTACTGTTCGACCTTCTTCTGCAACTCGCGGTTCTCGGATGCGGCGGCGGTCGTATCTTCGCGCGCGGCCTTAACGAGCTCGCGCAGGCGCTCCATCTCGGCGTCGATTGCGCGCTTCTTGGTGATAATCCCTTCCGGGGCAAGGAACTCATCCAGGAACGACGGCGTCGCGTCGCGATACTCGGCAAACGCGCTGCGCAGCTCCGAAACGCGCTCGCCGATACGCTCGTGCGCCGCGGCGAGCCCGTCGTAGAGACGGCGCGCTTGCTCGGCCGAGAGTTTCTCGAAGCTGCCGGCGTCTCGGTAGAGCTCCTCGCGTGACTGCGCCTGCATCTCGATCGAGTCGAGCACCTGCGCGATCTGCTCTTCCAGCTGCGCGCGCCTCCGGCCGGAGTATCCCGAGGCCTTGAGCTTCTCGTCGAGCTGTTCGACGATGTCGTCGGTGATTGCGCGAATGTCTTGCTGGAGGTTCTCGCGTTCCGACTCGGCGTTTTCCACCGTCTCGTTGTTGTGCTCTATGCGTTTTTCATTTGCCTTGATCCGCTCGGCGGCGGACGCGATGTGGCCTTCGAACTCCGAGATGTTTTTGTCTAGCGTCTCGACGCGTTCACGCGCCTCGGCGAGCTCGCCGGTGCGCGTTTCAAGCTCCCGGTTGAGCTCCTCGATCTTGCCGTCGAAGCTCTTGAGCTTTTTCTGTTCGCTCTCGATCTTTTCGGCGAGCTCTTCGCCGCGCTCGGTGAGCATGCGGTATTGGTTGTCGAGGTTGTTATGCTCGAGCTCAATACCGTAGAGGTTCTTCTGCGCCTCAAACAGCTTATTCTCCATGGAGTTCACGAGGTCGAGGTTCTCTTCGAGCTCGGAGTTCAGCCCATCGATCTTGTGCTTCAGCGCATCGCGTTGCTCGACGCGTCGCCCGAGCTGTTGCTGCTTTTTCTCTTGCTCCTCGGTGGCGTTCTTTAGCCGAAGGAGTTGCAGGTCCAGCTCAACCGAGAAGATCTCTTCGCGGAGCTTACGGTAGCTCTCGGTCTTCTCGGCCTGCCGCTTGAGCGAGTCGTAGGTGCGCTTCACCTCGCCGAGCACGCTTTCAACCTGGCGCATATTCTCTTCGGTGCGCTCGAGCTTCTTCTCGGCTTCGCGTCCGCGCTGTTTATACTTGGTAATCGCGGCCGCCTCTTCAAAGATATAGCGGCGCTCCTCGGGCTTGGTCGAGAGGATTGAGTCGATCTTGCCCTGCTCCATGATGGAGTACGCCGTCTTGCCGAGACCGGTATCGTAGAACAGCTCGCGAAGCTCCTTGAGCTTCACCGGCGTGTTGTTGACGAAGTACTCGCTTTCGCCTGAGCGAAACAGGCGCCGCTTTACCGTGACCTCGGGCATATCGAGCGGCAAGACACCCGTGTCGTTCGAAAAGGTTAAGGTTACCTCGGCAACATTCAGCGGCTTGCGAGCGTCGGTACCGTTGAAGATCACGTCTTCCATTCGGTCGGCACGCAGGCTCTTTGCACCTTGCTCGCCGAGTACCCATTTGATTGCATCAACGACGTTGCTTTTCCCGCATCCGTTCGGCCCAACGAGCGCAGTGATCCCGTCGTTGAAATGAATGCTACATTTGTCGGCGAATGACTTGAATCCGAAGACGTCTATTTGTTTGAGAAACACTCCCACTCCCAGTAGCGCCGAATCTCGCGGCGCCCGTTTCCAATATTACCGCCGCCGCCCGCCGCTATGCAAGACTCCGGCTCTGTCGGGCTCTGTCGGTGCGCCTGCACGCCTGCGCCGGGTAGATCGACGCGCGCCGCGCGCAGGCCCGAGACGCTTGCTCCGCCGCCCGGTTTCCGGGTATACCGCGGGTATGTCGTATCTCTGCGGAATCGATGAGGCCGGTCGAGGCCCGATCGCCGGTCCGGTGACCGCCGCCGCCGTGTCGTTTCTTGACGCAGCACCGTTGCCGCAGCTGCGCGACTCGAAGCAGCTCACCGCCGCGCAGCGCGCCGAGATCGAGTGTTTGATCCGGCAAGACTACGCATTCGGGATCGGCTGGTGCTGGCCGGCCGAGATCGACCGGCTGAACATCCATCACGCGACGCTCCTCGCGATGCAGCGCGCCTATCGTTCGCTCGCGCGCCGAGCGCAGCCGCATGGTTCGGCGCCGTTCAGCTCGGCGCTGATAGACGGCAGGTTCGCGCCGGCGCTGCCGATTCCGGCGCACGCGGTGGTCGGCGGCGACCGCACACATCCCGAGATACAGGCCGCGTCGATCCTTGCAAAAACCGCCCGCGACCGCTTCATGTGCGCCTACGCCGCACTGGACCGACGCTACGGCTTTGAGCGCCACAAGGGCTACCCAACCGCTCGGCATTATCACATCCTCGAACAGCTCGGGAGCTGCCTACTCCACCGTCGAAGCTTTCGCGGAGTCTCGTAACGGAGCCGCTCGTGCTCGACCGCCGTTTACCGGTCGTGGCAACCGGTCGTGGCAACCGGCGGTCGCTACCGGCGGTCCATAAATGCGCCTACCTTCTCGACCGAACGCAGGAACTCCGGCATATCTTCTTTAAAAACCACGATTTGATGACGCTCGTACTCCATCCCCTGTGCCGAGGCGTCGTGTTTTTTGCTCTCTACGATGTTCACGAACAGATCACCGAAGCGGTTCTCCTTCACGTTGAAGAAATACGTGCGCTTATCGCTCTTAGCCTGAAATCGTGAGGAGTAAACCTCACCTCGAGTTCCCATCTGTGATCTCTCCTCCGCTTCGCGTGCCGTGCATCTCGCGCGTCTGTCTCAGCCACGTCTTAGGTGCGTGCGGCTTTGTGGGTTGCATTGATTTCGCTACGGGCACTATAGTGTAATCCTAGCCAGGTATCAATCCGGCACCGCGCGATTCGCGGGCCTCGAACGCGTCCGTCGCCCGGCGCACCGCCGAACACGCAGGCCGTTGCAGGACCGTTTGGAGCCCTGTACTCGGCCTTGACAGAAGCGGCATTTCTCTGGTAAGTAAGGAAGCTCACGCGCGACCGTCGTATAATGGCCATTACCTCAGCCTTCCAAGCTGATGATGCCGGTTCGATTCCGGTCGGTCGCTAACTGTTTGATAACTCAACGAGGGGAAGGAGATACCTACAGATGGCACGTCGATGTAGCATTACCGGTAAGCGCCCGTTGTCGGGCAATAACGTAAGTCACGCGCACAACAAGACTAAGAAGTGGCAGAAGCCGAACGTAACCCACAAGCGTCTCTATGTTCCTGAGCTTGGGCGAACCGTTCGTCTTAAGCTCTCCACACGCGCGCTGCGGACCGTGAGCAAGCTCGGGCTCCTGCCGTACCTCAAAAAGAACGGGCTCAGCCTCAAAGACGTCACCTAACCGATCATGATTCCGGGGCCTGCCTACCCGGTTCGGTGCCGACCGCGCACCGCAGCCGGAGGCAAGGAACACACGCATGCCGTTGCCGGAGGAGCTTGAGTCGCAGCTTGGTTCGATCTCGAACTGGCGCCACGTATCGTTCAAGAAAAACCTCATCGGCGCGCTCGAGAACGCCCTCACCGACGGCGAGCGGGTCGAGAATGTGCTCGAAGGGTTTTTTCGCGGCAAACGACTGACCGGCTCCGGGTCGGGCACTCCCGGCATCTTCTGTGTGACGGATCGTCGGTTGCTGTTTCTGGCCAACGGCAGCTCCGGCGCGCGTCCCGAGGTCATAGAGTACTCCGCGTTCACCTCCTACGATCTCAAGCAAGGCGCCTCCTCCACTCGTATTCACGTCCATCACACCGGCGGAACCGTGGTCCTCACCTCCACACGAGCCGCCGAGCAAATCGAGTCGTTCGTTGAAGACCTAAGGGTGAAGCTTGCCGTGCAGGCCGGCGAGCCCATCGATGAGCACCCAAACCTTCCCGACCCGCCGGCAGACCACGGCTCGGCCGAAGACGAGACCGAACGCGACCGGTCGCGCGCAGCAGAGGAACCTATCGACCGGGCCACGCCTTCTGCAGAGCCGCGGAGCGAAGACCCGCCGGCCGATGCTCCGCCCGCCGAAGCGCCCCACGCCGACGACGCCGACGACGCCGACGACTCCAACTATGCCGACGACTCCAACTATGCCGACCACAACGATGACAACGATGACTCCGACGACGAGCTGCCCGACTCGAGACTGCAACTCACGCCCCAGGAAGCGAAGCTTCAGAACTTCAAGTTCTTGCACGCCGAGTCGCGCAAGTTGTTTCTCGAGGTAAACAAGTACAAGCAGTTCAACGGCGAGCCCGCGTTTCTGCAGCAGATGACCGACGACTTGATGTATGTGGCGCATCTCTGTCTCGAGGGCGAGAGCCGCGTCTCCGACGAGAGCAAGCTGTTTGTAGCGATGACCTTCATGCCGCTGCGCCAAAACCTCATCAAGAATCGCGATCTCATCGTCGATCTGTTCCGCTACGAATCGCTTCCGCTGCATCAACGCAAGGCCATTCTCTCGCACTGGAACCTGTTCGCAAACGAGATTCGCAAGGCCGAACGCTACACCAAGGAAGCAAACGTCCTGCGCTCGCTCGAGTACCTGAGATTGTACGATTTGCAGGAAAACAGCTCGCACTTCGACAAGATGGCGGCGGTGTTTTACTCCTTTGCGCAGGTGGTGATCAAGGCCGACGGCGTGGCCTCGGAGGCGCGAGCGCGACGGCTGCAGCGAATCCGTCGCGTTATCTACGGCGAAGATCAGGTCCGAGAGGCCGACTCGGGGGCCAAACGCAAAGAGCGCAGCAAGCAGTCGGCGCGCATACAGACCGAGGAGCAAGAGGAAACGCTCGAGGAGGTGATGGAGCATATCGATCGCCTTATCGGGATGGCAAAGGTGAAGGAACAGGTTCGTACCTTCGTGAACCTCATCAAGGTGCACCAAGAGCGCGAACGCAGAGGCCTGCCGGTGACGCAGTTCTCGATGCACGCGGTGTTCCACGGCCCACCGGGCACCGGCAAAACTACCGTCGCGCGCTACCTCGGCAAGGTGTACAAATGCCTTGGGCTACTCAAGAGCGGACATCTCATCGAGACCGACCGCGCAGGGCTCGTGGCCGGTTATGTGGGCCAAACCGCGATACAGGTGAACGAAACCGTTGAGGAGGCGCTCGACGGCGTGCTGTTCATAGATGAAGCCTACGCGCTCAGCCCCGGCGACAGCCAGGGCAAGGACTTCGGCCAAGAAGCGATCGACACCTTGCTCAAACGCATGGAAGACCATCGCGACCGGCTGGTCGTGATCGTCGCCGGCTACCCCGACGAGATGCAGCGATTCATCGACTCAAACCCGGGCCTCAAATCGCGTTTCAACCGGTACTTCTACTTCGATCACTACAGCCCAAAGGATCTCATGAAGATCTTGGCGATCTTCACCGAAAACGCCTCGTTTACGCTCACGAAACCGGCGCGGCGCGCCGTGCTGAACCTCTTAACCGAGCTTCACCAGTCGCGCGACAAGAGTTTCGGGAACGGGCGGCTCGTACGCAACCTCTTCGAACGCATCGTCGAGAAACAGGCAAACCGCATCTCGACGATCTCACCCCTCACCGACGAAATCTTGTGCTCGATCACGAAGAAGGACATCCCCGACTCCTCCGAGCTCGGGCCGCGCGCGGTGTAACCGCGCCTCGGCGTGCGCCTGCGCCGCTCCGCCGCCGGCGGTCGGCGGTCGACGGGCAATGCGGACGGCCACCGCGGGCGAGCGATGCGGGCGACGTGGGGGCCGCGAACCTGCGGCCGCCGCGGGCGTAAAGGCGTGGGCGTGCGGGTCATTTCGTGCGGGTCATTTCCGTTCGACGAGATCTTGGTTTGGATGCTACTATGAGACGAAACGCAGAGGATAGGTGACGTGAATCGTATACTCGCAAAACAACAGCTTTCCGAGCACGTGTTCCGGATACGCGTAGAGGCGCCGCTCATCGCCGAGGAGCGTGAGCCCGGGCAGTTCGTGATCCTGCAGCTCGACAACAACTTTGGAGAGCGCATTCCGCTCACGATAGCCGACGCCGATCAAAGCGAAGGCTCGATCACGCTGATTTTTCAGGCGGTAGGACGCACCACTCGCCGCTTGGCCGAGCTGCGGCAAGGCGACGAGATCGCGAACCTCCTCGGTCCACTCGGCCGACCCACCGAGATCCGTCGTTTCGGGCGCGTGGTTGCGGTGGGGGGCGGAATCGGAGTTGCCCCGCTCTACCCGATACTTCAGGCGCTGAAGGAAGCCGGAAACCACGTAACCGCGGTCATCGGTGCTCGCAACCGCGAGCTCGTGATTCTCGAAGACGAGGTTCGCGCCGTGGTCGATGAGCTCATTGTCTGTACCGACGACGGTTCGTACGGGCGCAAAGCGCTTGTCACCGAACCGCTCGGCGAGGTGTGCGCCGCTGAGCCTCCTCCGGAGCTCGCGGTCGCGATCGGCCCGCCGATCATGATGAAGTTCTGCGTCGAGACGGTGCGGCCGTACGACATTCCGGTCATGGTGTCGCTCAACACCATCATGGTAGACGGCACCGGGATGTGCGGCGGCTGCCGCGTTACGGTCGGCGGCGAGACTAAGTTCGTCTGCATCGACGGGCCCGAATTCGACGGTCGCGAGGTTGATTTCGACAATATGTTGAAGCGCCTCGAGGCATACCGCGACCAAGAGCAGCGCGCTCTTGAAGACCGCACGCGTGAAGACTGCAAGATCGAGGAGATGCGCAGATGAGCACCAAGACCCGCGAACAGCTCGAAGCCGAGGCAGAACGCATCCTCGAGTCGTTTGAAGGCAGAACCCCGACGCGCAAAGAGCGCCTAGCGATAGCGCAGCAAGACATGCCGGCGCAGGACCCGCTGGAACGTCGATCCACGATGTCGGAGGTGACCTACGGCTACAGCGAGACGCAGGCTCGCGTGGAGGCGGCGCGTTGCCTACAGTGCAAGAATGCTCCCTGCATCGAAGGGTGCCCGGTACGTATCAACATCCCGGCCTTCATTCAAGCAATCGAGGACCGCGATTACGACACCTCGATCTCGATCATTCGCGAAACCAATATTCTTCCGGCGATCTGCGGGCGCGTCTGCCCGCAAGAGAATCAGTGCCAGGAGGCCTGCACCGTAGGTAAGGTGTACAAAGACCCGATGCAGTCGGTTTCTATCGGGCGGCTCGAACGGTTCGTCGCCGACCGAGCCCGCGCGGGCGCCCGCGCCGGTGCCGATCAAGACGCTCCGGCGGTGAAGCCCGACACCGGTAAGCGCGTCGCGGTGGTCGGAAGCGGTCCGGCAAGCATCACCGTGGCGGCCGACCTGCGCCGCGAAGGGCACGCGGTCACGATGCTCGAGGCGTTTCACCGCCCCGGCGGCGTCATGGTGTATGGGATTCCGGAGTTTCGGTTGCCGAAAGCAATCGTCGACGAAGAGATCGAGACCCTGAAGCGAATGGGAGTTGAGATTCGCACGAACTTCCTCGTGGGGCGCACGCGCAAGCTCAAAGACTTGCTTGCGAAAGACGGCTTCGACGCGATCTTCATCGGCAGCGGAGCCGGGCTTCCGAAGTTCCTCGGTATCGAGGGCGAAAACCTGGTCGGCGTGTTCTCTGCAAACGAATACCTAACGCGCAGCAACATGATGAAGGCCTACGACCGCCGGCATGCCGATACCCCGATCTTCGAGCCGCGCAAGGTGGCGGTGTTCGGCGGCGGGAACGTCGCGATGGACGCCGCGCGCACCGCGGTGCGGCTCGGAGCCGAAGAGGTCAACGTTATCTATCGCCGCACCAGAACCGAGATGCCTGCCCGCGTCGAAGAAGTGGATCACGCCGAGGAGGAAGGCGTTCGCTTTCATTTCCTTCGCAGCCCCAAGCGCATTCTTGGAGACGAGCGTGGCCGTGTAGCCGGGATCGAGTGCCTGTCGTACGAGCTCGGCGAGCCCGACGACTCCGGTCGCCGCCGCCCGGTTGTGATACCTAACAGCGAGTCG
>PUOW01000456.1 GCA_003552185.1 Spirochaetaceae bacterium | reverse complement strand
TACCGGCCGGACGAGCTCGAGATAGTGTTCAGGATCACGACTCCGCTCGACCTGGTACAGCCCCTCGAACTGCAGCAGCTCGGCGAGTCCGAACTCCGGCAACACCCCGGCAGCGTCCGCTAACGAGCGTAGCGCCGCGGCGTAGCGTTGCGCGGCCGCCCCGTCGACGCGCACATCGAGATCGGAGGCTATCTCGCGCACTCGCAGCGTGAGCTCTACGCGCCCGCGAGCCACGTACTCGCCCACCAGACCGCGCAACTCCTGCTCGACCGCCCCAAGATACGGCGGCAGGTTGAGCTGAATATCGAGATACCGGTTGTTGTAGCCCTTGAGCTCCAGCATGAACGTGACTGCCTCGCTCTGATACTCGCGCACCGAAAACCCGGTCATACTCTTGATGGTTGTGTTCATCGCGTACTCCTCTTGTAGCTGAGCTCTTCAAGCACCGCGCGGCCGAGTCGCCAGTTGTCGCCGGCCCCCATGGTGACGAATACATCGCCCGGCTCGAGCAGCGAACGGCAGATCGGAAGCGCATCGAGGACCTCATCGCTGTATCGCACCGGCCCGGGATGCTTTTCGGCAACCCGCTCGAATAAGTCGGTGCCCCCGACGCTCCCGGTGTACTGCTCGCGAGCCGAGGCGTAGATCTTGTGCAGCAGCACCGCATCGGCCTCCTGCAGCGCCGTGGCGAACTCATCGAGCAGCGCCGCGGTTCGCGTGTAGGTGTGCGACATGAAGTCCACCACGATTCGGCGTCCCGGGTAAAACGCGCGCAAACCCGCGATCGTGGTACGGATCGCGGTCGGATGATGGCCGTAATCATCGATGATCGTGATGCCGCCGGCCTCGCCGACGAGCTCGCTCCGTCGCGCGCTGCCACGAAACAGCTCAAACGCCGCCGGAGCGCGATCGCGTACCTCCCCGCGCGCCGCAAGCCCAAACTCCTCGGCGGCGAGCTCTATCGCCGCGAGCGCGGCGGCCGCGTTCAAGGCGTTGTGCCGCCCGGGCACGCTGAGGCGCAGCTGCAGCGACGCAGCTTCACCTTCGTCGGCCGCGCCGCCCTCGAGCGCCCGGGCGCTCTCGCCGGCCGATCGGCCGCCGGCGTCGTCCACGCGCGAGCCCGACCTTTCAATCCCGACGCTAAACCGCAGAACGCCGGCGTCCTGCTCCACCGACCGTACCGCGTAGGCTCCCGCGGCGCGCTCGCCGTACCCGATGATCCGCAGGTCGGCGCGCCGCGCGCCGGAGCGCTCGGCGACGTCACGGGCCCCGGGGTCGTCGGCGCAGTACAACAAGATCCCGCGTTGCGGCAGCCGTGCTACCAGCTCGAGAAACGCGTCGCGGATGTCTTCGTAGTCGCGGTAGTAATCGAGGTGATCGGGTTCGACGCTCGTTATGACCACGATGCGTGGATGAAACGATAAGAAATGGCGCTTGTACTCGCAGGTCTCGGCTACGAAGAAGCGGTTTCCCCCGACGTGAACCGCGCGATCACCGAGCGACGGAACCGAGCTGCCGACCAAAGCGGCCCCCGGAAGCCCGGTCTCGCGCAGAAGCGTAGCCGCGAGCGCCGTGGTCGTCGTCTTGCCGTGCACACCGGCGATCGCGATCGACGGGAGGCCCGCCGAGAACGCTCCAAGAGCTTCGGTATAACTCAGCAGCGGTAACCCGCGGCGGCGGGCGGCGAGAAGCTCGGGGTGTGTGTTGGGATCGTACGCGGCCGAGTAGATCACGGTCTCGGCTTCGGCCGGGAGGTTTTCCTCCGCAAAACCTTCGCGCACCGGAATACCTGCGCGCTGCAGCATCGCGTCGGTGAAGAACTCCTCCGCGGTATCGGAGCCGCTCACCGAAACGCCGAGCTGCGTCAACAACTCGGCGAGCGCCGCGGTCCCGGAACCCTTTATGCCGACGATGTACGCGGGCTGCTGCAATAACGAGGCCGGATCTGCCGTTGCCGCCATGCTTGTATCGTAGTAGAAGCGGGCCGATTTATCAATCAGACGCCCAAATCGCGTTAAATCGCTCCAAACGCCGACTCGAGCAGTTCCTCGGTGAGAAGCTTCCGTGCATCCACCAGCAGCAGGATCCGCTCGCCGTCGCGCGCGAGCCCGTTCACGATCGTGTCCTCGGCGCGATCTCCGATCGAGCTCGGTGGGTCGATCTGGTTGGGCGAGAGGTCGAGCACACCTTCAACCGCATCGAGTACTACCGCCAGGGCCACCTCGCGGTCGCCGAGCTCGAACCGAACAACCATGAAGCAGCTGTCCTGATCCTGCTGGTGCTCTTCGAGTCCGAGCCGTGTGCGTAGATCCATCACCGGGATAATGCGCCCTCGCAGATTGATGATGCCTTGCAGAAAATCCGGCGCCCGCGGCACGAAGGTAACCGGCATAGCCTCAACCACCTCATCCACCGCCGACACCGTTATCGCGTATAGCTCGTCCGCGACCCGAAAAACGAGGTACTTATCGCGCTCCTCCTCGATATGCGCCACCAGCTCCTCGGCGCCCATCGCGGCCCGGCTTGCGCCCTGCTCGTCCATCAGCGCAGCTCCTCGCGCGTTACGCGCGCCAGCCGGTCAACGTCGAGCATAAGCGCCGGGCGACCGTCGCCGAGAATAATTGCGCCCGATATGCCCTGTACGCGTTCGTAAACCCTGCCGAGCGACTTAATAACGCTCTGATACTTATCGAGAATCCCGTCCACTACGAGTCCTACCTTCCGGTCGTCTACCGAAACTACGATCACCTGTCCTCCGTCGTTTTCGCCGGCCTCGAGGCGGAAGAACCGTCTCAGGTCGAGGTACGGCACGATCTCCCCGCGGAAATCGATGATTTGATCGCCGCCGCCGTCGACGACATCCGCGAGCTCAAGACACTCGACGATATAGGCGAGATTGATCAAGTACATGCCCTCTCCGATACGCGCGAGCAATCCCTCGACAATAGCGAGGGGGAGAGGAATGCGAATCTTCATGTTCGTCCCGACGCCTTGCTGCGAGCGTACCCGTACGCTGCCGCCGAGGTTCTCGATATTGCGCTTGACAACATCCATTCCCACGCCGCGCCCGGAAACATCGGTTGCGTTCTCGGCGGTGGAGAAGCCGGGCTCAAAGATCAGCCCCTGAACCTCGCTCTCGCTGAGCTCGAGGTCGGGAGAGATCAGGCCCCTCTCGACCGCCTTCGCCCGAATCCGTTCGGTATTCAGCCCGGCGCCGTCGTCGTCTATCTCGATAACCACATGCGCGCCGGCGTAGTACGCCGCGAGCTTAAGCCGACCGGCCGGCTGCTTCCCGGCGGCGCTGCGCTCCTGCGGTGTCTCTATGCCGTGATCGATACTGTTTCGAATCAGATGCATAAGCGGATCCTTGAGCGCATCCACGACGTTCTTGTCGAGCTCGGTCTCGGTTCCTTCCAACTCGAGGCTCACATCCTTGTCGAGGTTGGCACAGAGATCGCGCACCAGCCGCCGAAAGCCGCTAAACAACAGGTCGACCGGCACCATGTGGAGATCGATCGAAAGATCTCGAACCTGCCTGATCAAGCCTTCCATCTGCTCGGCCGCCGAGCGGAAGTCTTGGTCTCCCTTCTGATCGGCAAGCATCGCGATGTTTGCGTGCAGCGACACGAACTCACCGACAAGATTAACGAGCTCATCGAGCTTTTCGGTCTGCACCTTGATGGTTGAGCTGCTCTCGGTCTGTCGGCGAGTCTCGCGCATCTTGCGGACATAGTTCTGCTCCTTGAGCGCGGACTGCACCTGCTCCTGTGTCACATAACCCGACCGCACCAAGACATCGCCGAGGTAGTCTTTCGAACCGATCACGTGCTCGAGATCCTCAGGGTTGATCTCGCCGCGATCGACGAGAATTTCGCCGAGGCGTTTGTAGTTGATATCGGTGTCGAAGAAGCCGCCTTCGTCGACGACGCTGATATCGAGCTCCCCGTCGACGAACAAAAACACGTCTCGAACCGCACCCTCACCGGCGGCGGTCGTCACGAGAATATCCCAATGCAGATAACAGCCCTCCGGATCGATCTCGGAGAGCGGAGGAACATCGGCCACAAACCCCATCACGAGCGTCTGACCGAGCTCTTGCAGCTCGCTGATCAAGAGAAGCGGATTTCCGCCGATGCGGAACGTCTCGAGCGAGGGCTTCAGGATAACTCGATAGGTCGAGTCCTTCGCTTCTTCCGGTTCGGGTTCCGGTTCGTCGTCCGCCGGTGATTCGGACAGACTCAACTCGGTCTCGTTCGCGTCGTTCGCCTCGTTTGTCTCGCTTGGCGTACCCGATTGCGACTCGCCCTCGGTTAGATAGGCCTCGAACCGGGAGCTCAACTCGCGGTCGCGTTGCTCGATCTCAGGATCCGACCCTTCACCGAGGGCCAACAGGTCGGTGAGGTGATCCTTCGCATTGAGCGAGAGATCGGTGAGTGAACGGTCCAGCTCGAGCGTGCCGTCGCGAAGCGCAGCGAACACCGTCTCTACGGTGTGCGCGAACGATACCAGTCGCTTGAGGTCGAACATGTTGCCCGACCCTTTGATGGTGTGCAGGGCCCGAAACGCGGTATCTATCAGCTCCTGGTCTTGGGGTTCCTCCTCGAGCGCCATAAGGCTCTCTTCGAGCGTTACCAGCAGCTCTTTCGCTTCTTCGCGAAACGTCTCTAAGGGATCGGTAGATGGGCTCATCGTGTTCCTATTCCTGACCTGCCGGCGCTACGTCGCTAATCGCTGCGAGGCCCGCGAACTCGCACATGCGGTCGAGCCGGGTCTTGTTGTCGCCGGCATCGAACGAAACACCGACCCCGCGTTTGACCCCTTCGGCCCGCGCGGCGTGCAACAACTGCAGTCCCGGGAGCTCGAGCGTGCTAACCTCGCGCAGGTCCACACGCACCGATCTCCCGTCTTCGAACGCGGCGAGCAACGCGTCGCGAATTGCGTGGGCTTCGGCCAACGATAACTCGCCCCGGAGCGCGACGAGGGTCTCGCCGTCCGCAACAGTGGTCTCGGTTTCGAGCATCGCTAAAACGATACCTCACCGGAAATCTTTTTGATGGTTTTCAGCAAGGTATCTTTCTCAAACGGCTTGGTGATCCAGGCGGTGGCGCCGGCATCCCGGCCTTCGTTCTTCTTCGCTTCCTCACTCTCGGTCGTGAGCATCAAGATCGGCACCGATTTATTGGTGCTCCCGGAACGGATCGCTCGAATCAGCTCCACGCCGTTCATGCCGGGCATGTTGTAATCGGTGATCACCACCTTCACATCGTTTGAAAGCTGCTTGAGTGCTTCATCGCCGCCCGAGGCTTCGAGAACCTGGTATCCACCGCCCTTAAGAATCATGGAGGTCATCTGTCGCATCGAGACCGAGTCGTCGACGATGAGTATGGTATCGCTCATGTTAGGAACTCCTTTGCTTGTACGGGACCGTCACCGTAAACTTCGTAAATGTCTCCGGTGAGTCACCGGTATAATTCACCGCGTTGGCCGCTTGCATCCACCCACCGTGTTTCGCGATTAGCTTGCGCGCTAGGTACAAGCCGGTTCCGTCGCTCCAGTCTTCGCCTTCGAAGTAGGTTGGGAACGCCTCGATGGTATAGAACAGATCGAACACCAGCTCGCAATACTCGTACGGCACGCCGACAACCTGGCGGCCTTCCGAGTCCTTTGCCTGTAACGGACGAGGAACGTTTCGAACCGTGATCTCGAGCCGCGTATCGCCGTCGGAAGCTACCGTGTCGAACGAGGTGATGATTCGCGTCCCGGGCAGAGAGTACTTCACGGCGTTAATGAGCAGTTCGCGTACCACTTTGAGAAAGTACTGCTCCGAAACCGAGATAACGCCCGACGGCCTTTGCTTGGGCGTCATTGGAACGTATCGTCGCGGGTCGTGTTTCGAGATCGCGGCAAGCTCGGCCCGCATGTACTCATCGAGCTGTTTGATGAACTGCGCGAGATCATGCTCCTCGAACTCCATCTCGAGCTCGTCGATGCGGCCTATGAAGGTGATGTAGTCGAAGATCTGCTTTTGACTTTCGGCTGCGGTAACGATCATCTGCACGAGTTCCTTGCCGACCTTGTAATGCTCGTCGTCGGCCTCCTCGAGATCGCCCTTCAGCAGATCCAACCAGAGATAGCCGCCTGATTGATTAACGGTGCGTCCCAACAGATCGATCATTTGCTCGGTCTGCTTGATGTCCTTGGTAGCGTACAGGTTGCGCCAGTTCACAAGCCGTTGGTTCTCGAGCTCCAGCAACTGCCGCTCGCGTTCGGCCTCCTCACGCACCCGCCGGTTCTCGCGCTCCTGGAGGTTCTTGTTGACGCGAAACACCAACTCCTCGGCCACAATCGGTTTAACGATGTGGTCGTCGGCGCCGGACTTCACCAGTTCGATCGCCAGCTTAATATCGGTGTTTGCGGTGAGAAACACAAACGGCGTCTCGCCGTCCAGCCGCCGAACACGCTCGAGCAGATCGTCCCCGTTCAGCTCCGGCATGAAGTAGTCGGAAATTACGAGATCGTAGCGCCCCGCTTCGTACTCCGCCAACGCGGCCTGCGGCGAGTCGTATGTTTGAACCTCATGCCCCTCTTTGCGGAGCGCGTTTCGTATCACGACGAGGCTCATTTCGTCGTCATCGACAACCAATATCGAGCTCAACCACGGCCTCCTCCGGTTTTAAGGCCCATACTACCACAGCGCCTCTATGGATGAAAAGAAAGCCGGCCGCCCACCACGCACAACCGCCAACCCCAGGTCTCTACGACACTATGCGCTCGAGACCGGCCGTGCACCGTGACGACCATGCGCGGGGACCCCGGCACGCCCGGACCGCGCCGCCTACATCAGCCCCAACCTCGAGAGCACCAATGCCGTACCCGCTACTGCAGCGGTCTCGGTGCGCAACACCTGCGTTCCGCAGCGTGCGCTCCGGTATTCCGCCCGCGCCAGGAGCTCGCGCTCGCGCGCAACCCAGCCGCGTTCCGAGCCGACCGCAAGCACCACCGGGGGCGCGAACTCGCCGAACTCGGCGATACGCGCCGCGGTCTCGCGGATATCGAACACAACGCGCGTTCTCGGCCGCGGCTCGTTGCGTTCGATGCGGTCTATGGCCCGCTCGAGGGTATGCTCGCGCACCACCACCGGCAGCCTGGAGTTGCCGCCTTGCGCGGCCCCCTCTACGAGGCTGCGCTCAACGCGGTCGCCGCTCCATATGGTGCTTTGAAAATACGAGCGCTCCCCGAGCTCGGTGTGCGTCACTACCACTCGAGCAACACCGATCGCGGCGAGGTCTCGGAGAATACGCTGCAACTGTATCGGTCGAGGGTGCCCGAGCAGAACGGTAACCGGGTACAGCGCAGGCGCGGCCGTCTCAGGGTGGAACCGCAGCAGGAGTATCTCTTGTTCGCGACGCAGCACCTCACCGTGGCCGAGTTCACCGTTCACGACGCCGGCACGGAAGCGCTGGTGTTGCCCGCGCCTCAAGATCTCAAGGATATGCTTCGCGCGCGCGTCGCGTACCGGAAGCCGCAGCTCGTACTCGGAACTCGACTCGAACTCATCGCGACGAAATAACACGGTATTCATAGACTCGAGCGCCAACTATAGGTGCGCCGCACCGCGCTGTCAATCCGGGCTTGCGCGTGCTACCATTCGAGGCATGAACCACCGCCGAGAAACCACCCTCTCGTCTCCCGACCGTACCGCAGAGCTCGTCGCGGCCGCTGCTGCGCTGCGAGATGAGGTTGCGGAGCTTCGATTTACAGCCCCGGTCACGCATGTCTACAATCCGCTCGAGTACGCGTTTGCGATGCATAGGGCGTATCTCGAACGCTTCGGAGCCGGTCCGAAAGAAATCGTGTTCTTCGGCATGAACCCGGGACCTTGGGGAATGGCTCAAACCGGTATTCCGTTCGGCGAGGTAGCCGCGGTACGCCGCTGGCTGCGGATAGAAGAGCCGATTACACCCAGCCCCGAGAAGCCGGTACAGCACCCCAAACGCCCGATCGAAGGCCTCGCCTCCCACCGTAGCGAGGTGAGCGGGCGCCGCCTCTGGGGCGCGTTTCAACGACGATTCGAGACTCCCGAGCGTTTCTTTGAACGCCATTTTGTGGCGAACTACTGCCCGCTGCTGTTCATCGAGGAGTCCGGGCGTAACCGTACTCCCGACAAACTCGCACCCGCAGAGCGCGCCGCGCTGACCGCCGCCTGCGATCGCCACGCTGCGGCCGTGGTTCGCGCGCTCGAGCCGCGGATCGTGATCGGTATCGGGCGCTACGCGCGCATGCGCGCGCAGGCGGTGGCTGAGCAGATCTCGGTCGGCGGCGGGATCGCACCGGCGGTTGCCGAGGTGCTGCACCCGAGCCCGGCAAATCCGCGAGCAAACCGGGGCTGGGAGATCGAACTCGAGCACAGCATGCAAGCACTCGGGCTGTGGTGACCCGGCCCGCGTCGCAGCTGCGCGCGCGGCGGGGCCGGCGAGAGCCTCGGATATCAGTGTTTTCGTACTCGTGCCAGCAGCGGTAGGTGGTCGGAGAAGCCGCTCCGCGTTGCGCTATCCCATCGCAGCGGCTCTCCGAAACGGTTCAGCATGAACTCCTCCTTCACAACCGAGAAGCTTTCGAGCTCGAGTCCGTCCGGGCGTAGCATAGCCGGGCTAAACAGCATGTGGTCGATGGTATACCAGCTCTGCTGATACACGTAACTGCCGCGCTCGGGCGCGCTCTTCCACGGGCTGTAGAGCACCACTTTGTCGCCGCGTATCCCGGCACGTTCCACCTCATCGGTGACAAACAGGCTGGAGCGGTGATACTCCTCGGGATAGGAGGCGCTCTTTGGGATAAGCGCGGTCTGATAGGCTTTCTCGACGCGCCGGTACTCGTCGTAGCTTAGATTCAGATCGCCGAGCACGATAATATGCGTCTCAGGATCCTCCGAAAGCAGCTCGAACAGTCGCAGTCGAAGCAGCTCCGCGGCGGCAATCCGTAACGGCTCGGTGAGCTCGCCACCCCCGCCGTACTTCGATTTCCAGTGATTCACGAACACGATCAAGCGCTGATACTCCACCGCGAGCTCAACCTCGAGGATGTTTCGAAGCCGCGCGGGAGGATCGGGGCGCAGGCGATGCGAAGCCACTCGGCGAACCGGGAACCGAGACAGCAGCGCCACATTGAACGCGATTCCCGGCACCTGCACCATCACCACTTCCTCGTACCCGAAGCGCCCCAGATACTCCTCGGCCAAGGTCTGCAACGCGCGCGGATTTTCGATCTCCTGGAGCGCCAAAACATCCGGCCCACCGGAAACGGCGGCCTCAACCACCGCAGCGATGTTGTCGAGCTTGGCGTGATAGCTACGCGTGTCCCAGTCGTCGTGGGCAGGGTCGAAGCCGCGAAACTCGGTTCCGTCCGAGACATCGTCGAACAAGTTTTCGACGTTGTAGTTCATCACGGTGAAGCTCGTAACGCCGGATCCACGCGCCTCGAGCAGATCGCAGCCCACCAGCGGCGAAAGCGCCGTTACGACCGCAGCCCCGATCAGAGCCGAAGCCGCCGTTTTGAGTGTCAGCATACCGCACCTCCCTGTATGAGGGAGCTCGGTTATGCCCCCTCATCTAGTACACACAGGATTGCGGCGCGTTCTGCTTCGCTTGAGCGTGAAATTGGTACAAATTTTTCTCCGGTAAGTCGCTCGTAGACGCTACGGTAGCGTCGGCTGAGCTCCGAGATCACCTCCGGAGCAATTGCGGGTGCTTCGCCGTCGCCTTGGAACCCTCGTTCCATCAGCCAGGACCGCAGGTATTCTTTGTCGAGCATCTGCTGCGGCTCGCCGACCTCGAGGAGGCGTTCATAGCTCTCGGCGCGCCAGTAGCGCGAAGAATCGGGCGTGTGCAGTTCATCGATCAAGAGTAGTCTACCGTCGCGCAGCCCAAACTCGTACTTCGTATCGACCAGTATCAGCTCGCGCTCGCCGGCGAAGCGTGTTCCGGCCGAAAACAGCTCCAGCGCGGTCTGCTCGACCTGTTCCCAGACATCGGCCGCCACCAGCCCCGAGCTCAGAAGCTCCTCGCGCGAGATCGGCCGATCGTGCCCGCCGTGCTGCTCCTTGGTGGACGGCGTCAGGATCGGCTCCGGGAGGCGCTCGTTCATCCGCAACCCCTCGGGCAGACGCACACCGGAAACCGGCCTGCCCGCACGATAATCGCGCCAGGCCGACCCGGTCAGGTATCCACGCACTACAACCTCCACCGGCAGCGGCCGGCAGCGCTTCACGAGCGTGCTACGACCGGTAACCTCTCGCACGGTGTGATTTTCGATGATCTCGGCGGTGCGTTGAAACCAGAAGCTCGAGAGCCGTGAGAGAACCTCTCCCTTGTCCGGAACGAGGTCGAGCACGCGGTCGAACGCCGAGACACGATCGCTGCAGGTAATGAGCAGATGATCCTCGAGCTCCACGACGTCGCGGACCTTGCCGCGGTGGTAGCGCACGTAATGCGGGAGGTCGAGCGCCTCGAGGCCCGCAAACGGGACCGCCTCATCGGCCGGCATCCGCGTTTCGTTCATTCCTCGATCTCCGCCCTTGCGGTAACGATACGATTGATCAAGCCGTAGTCTTTAGCTTCTTCGGCGCCCATCCAGAAATCGCGGTCGGTATCTTTCGCGACTTTCTCTATAGCTTGGCCGGTTTCTTCAGCAATGAGAACATTGATTCGCTCGCGCGTACGCTCAATCTCGCGGGCGTGGATCTCGATATCGGTGGCAACCCCACGCATCCCGGAGCTGGGCTGGTGAATCAAGTAGTGCGAGTTCGGTAAACCGAAGCGGCGTTCTTTCTCGGCCGCGAGCAAGATCAACGCACCGGCGCTCGCAACCAGCCCCATGCCCACGGTGTAAACCGGCGGCGTGATGAAGCGCAGCATATCGAAGATCGCGTATCCGGCATCGGCATCACCGCCCGGAGAATCGATAAAGACGCGCACCGGGTCATCGCCGGCATCCTCCAGCAAGAACAACTGACGCACCACGCGCTCGGCGAGACTCTTGTTGATCTCGCCTGAGACCAGAATGGTGCGGGTCTTGAGCATCTTCTGCACGAGCGCCTCGCCTGCGCGCTCGTTGTCATGATCCTGCGTATCTTCGTCGCCGGCCCTCATCGTAGACCTCACTCGGTTCTGCATAGTAGACTGCTCCCTTGTTGCATCGGTATTGCGTTATACGCGCTAATATACTAGGAATTATCTCGCGATGAAAGAAGCCGGGGTCAAATCTGGGTTTGTTGCGGTGGTGGGAAGGCCCTCCACCGGTAAATCCAGCCTGATAAACGCGCTGTGCGGACACAAGGTTGCGATCGTATCGCCGACCCCGCAAACTACGCGCAACAAGATCCGCGGAATCATTACCGAGCCGCGCGGACAAGCGGTGTTTCTCGACACGCCCGGGCTGCACAACTCGCGCAAGCGCTTCAACCGTCACATGCGCGAGCTGGTACTCGGCGGGCTCGAAGAGGTCGATGCGGCGCTCTACGTGTTGGATCGCTCCCGGCCGGTTGGGCACGAGGAAGAGTTCATCGCGCGGCTACTCAAGGAAACCGGCTTGCCGACCACGGCATGCCTCAACAAGACCGATCTGCCTCGTGCAGCAGGCGGGACGGCGCACGAAACGTTCATCGCAGCCGAGCTTCCTGCGGCAACAACGGTGCAGACCTCGGCATTGCGGGGCGAGGGGCTTACCGAGCTGCTCGACGCGGTGCTCGAGCTACTGCCGGAAGGCGAACCGTTGTATCCCGAGGAGTTCTACACCGACCAAGACCCTGAGTTCCGCGTCGCGGAGTTGATTCGCGAGCAGGCGGTACTCCAGACACGACAGGAGCTTCCGCACGCGCTCTACGTTGAGATCGGCGATATGGAGCTACGTGAGCGCGGGCCGACACGCGGCCCCAACCGGCCGGCGAGCGAACAGTCCGTGGAGGATGAACCGGAGGAGCAACTCTGGATACGTGCGTTCTTGATCGTGGAACGCGAAAGCCAGAAGGGTATGCTCGTCGGCAAAGCCGGACGGCGCATTAAGGAGATCCGACAGGCCGCACAACGCGAGATCGGGCGCGTGTTTCCCTATCGCGTATATCTAGACCTGCGTGTCAAGGTGAACCCCGGCTGGCGGCGTCAGGAGCACCTCCTGACGCGCCTCGTGCGGTAACGCGGCCCGCCCCACCTGCCGGCTCGTGCCGGTGCTACTCCAGCACGCGAAGCGAGCCGTCCGACTTCATCAAGTACACCGTGAACCGTCCTCCGCCGAACAGACCGTTCTCTACCACTCCCGGAACGGCGTTGAGCTCGCGCTCGAGAGCGGTGGAGTCGAACGCGTGCGGAATCGTGATATCGAGCAAGAGATGTCCGTTGTCGGTGATCACCGGCCCCATCTTTCGCTCGGCCATGCGAAGCTGCACCTGCGCGCCCATTGCCTCGAGCGTTCGTGTCACGGTGAGCCGCGCCTCGCGTAACACCTCGACCGCAATCGGGAAGGTCTTGCCGAGCTCCGCGACGTATTTGCGCTCCTCGGCGACGATCACGACCCGTTTCGAGTTATACGCCACCACCTTCTCGAGCGCGAGCGCGCCACCACCACCCTTGCACAAGCAGCCCGAAGGCTCGATCTCATCGGCACCGTCGATCGTGACGTCGAGCATACCTCCGATGAAGGCGTGGTTTAGACTATAGATCGGAATCCCGAGCGTCTCACACTCGAGCTCGGTTTGACTGCTGGTAACCACGCAGACGACGCTCTCGAGCTCTCCACCGCGCAGCTTCTCAGAAAGTCGCTTGACGGCCCAGATCGCGGTTGACCCGGTTCCAAGACCTACGCGCATCCCGCTCTGCACGAAATCATCGATCGCACGAGCGCCCAGCCGCTGTTTCAGATTATCGCTTTCCATCACGCCGTTCCTGTCTCCGCTCGATACTGATTCAGAATCTCAAGGCATCGTTCGCGTCCGATCGTCTTGAGAAAGCCCGCCAATCGTGGTCCTTTTTCTTTACCGATGAGCACCCGGTACATCGCGAGAAACATCGCCTTCGGCTCGATCTCGAGCTCTCGGGCAAGATCGTAGAGCTCCTGCTGCAGCTGCTTCTCATCGAGCTCCTCGAAGCGAGCATCTATGAGCTCGGCCACGCCGCGCACCGCCGCGCGCTCGTTCTCGTCAAGCGCCACCGGAGCGCTATCGAAGCGAGCCAACTCAAAGCGGTAATCCTCCGGCGCGAACCGCCGCACCCAGAACAGGGCGCATTTCGCCCTCCGCTCGAGCCTCCGGCGCTCGGCGGCAGTGAGGCTCGCAAGCCGCTCGGTACCGAGCGCCAGCTCGAGAGCCTTCCCGATATCGCCGTCGGTAATCTGCACCTGGTTGCAGAGATGGCGGAACGCAAGCTGCGGCGCAGGGCGCTCGGGAATCTCGCGAACCTGCGACAACTCGTAGATACGGGCCTCTTTGTTGCGACGCTTCTCGTTTACTTCCTCGAGCCCAAAATAGATTCGCTCACATTTGTCGTAGTCTTCATAGATCTTGATTACGTCGAGATCGAACGAGATCGCGAACTCGCTGTTTGGGCGCGTTCCGGCGAAGAGATAGCGCACGAGCTCGGGCTGATACACCTCGAGCACCTCGCGCAGCCCGATCACCTCTCCACTCGAGGAAGAGATCTTCCCTCCCCGCCCCTTGATGCTGAGAAAGTCGTACTGGAACGTCACCGGCGGTTCAAACTCGTAGATCTCGCGTACCACACCGCGCGCGGTGTCGAAGCTGCCTCCTTCGGAGTGGTGGTCCTTTCCTGCCGGCTCAAAATCAACTGTCTCAAAAGCCCAGCGCATCGGCCAGTCGATCCGCCATGGCAACTTTACGAGGGCGGTTGAACGAAGATCCACCGTCTCGGTATTTCCGGTCTCGTCGCAGCGGTACGTGAGTCCCCACTCGCCGTCCCAATCGAGGACCGTAGTCGTATCCTTATTGGTAAACCCGCTGAACACCGAGACCGGCCACCAGTCTTCGGGCAAAGGATCGCTGCGGTGTTCGTTCAGGAGCTCGCGAATGCGATCGCGGCGCTCGAGCGCGGTTCGTATGCCGTCGGCGTACCTTGAGGCGCGGTAACGCTCGGCCTGATAGATGTATTCCGGCTCCACACCCACGACCTCGAGCAATGCCTCGAGCTCGCGCTCGTTGGCGCGCGCGAAGCTCTCGTCTAGTCCGGCTGGGTCGGGCACTAAGGTAATCGGCATGCGCAGATACTGCTCGAACTCGGCGCGGTTCGGGACATTGCTAGGAACCTTTCGAAATACGTCGTAGTCGTCCCAGGAGTAGATGAAGCGCGCACGGTACCCCCGGTCCCGCAGGGCGCGTACAACGAGCTCAACCGAGATGATCTCACGAAAGTTGCCGATATGCACCGTACCGGACGGTGTAATACCCGAAGCACAGGTATAGTGCTCATGCGGCCGATCCGGCGGCGCGCCCTTCTCGCGAACGATCTTCTCGGCGTTTATGTCGGCCCAATGCACCGGCTGTGCGTTTGCTTTATTGTTCGAGCTGCTCATGATGGTTGCGCATTATAGTCGATGCCCAACCGCGATGCAACGAAGCCGCCACGCCGCCGCCCGCAGCGTGGCGCACCCCTCGCCAAACTCTGTGCGCTGCCGAGCTCGCACCCGCAGAACTCGTGTCGGCAGATACGGCTTTACAGCCTTCCGCGCTCCGCCGATACTTCCGGTATGAGTCGTTCGCCTTTCACGTGCTTACCGCTGCTGATGGTCTTGCTTGTCGGCCTGCATTCAACGCTCGGAGCGCTGCCCGACCCGCGCATACCGAGTGCAACGCGCGTTTCCGGCGCGCCGAGCGAGCCTCGCAGCGCTCACGAGTACGAGCAGCATGAGTCTCAGAAAGGGTTGGCGTCGTGGTACGGGGGCAAGTTTCAGGGGCGCATGACCGCAAACGGCGAGATCTTCGACACCAACGAGCTCACCGCGGCGCATCGCACCCTACCGTTCGACACGATCGTGCGCGTCGTCAACCCCGAGACCGACGCCGAGGTAACGGTACGCATCAACGATCGAGGCCCGTTCGTCGAGGGGAGAATCATCGACCTCTCGCGCGCGGCCGCCGAGGCCATCGGGATCGCCGGACGTGGCGTTGCTCCGGTGCTGCTTGAGATCGTGGAGTATCCCGAGATCAAGAACTACCGGATCATTCAGATAGCTTCTTTCGGAAGCCGGAGTAACGCCGACGCACTGATTTCGCGCCTCGCCGACGCGGGGTTCGAGGCGCGTGTTGAAACCGGCGAGAGCGGACTCCATCGCGTCGTACTTCCGGAGGTCTCCCTCGACGAGCTCGAAGACTATAGAACCCGGCTTGCGGAACTCGGGCACGCCGAGGTGCTGGTTCGGGAGCCGTAGTGGAGCCGCGCACTAAACACCTTTCACGCAGCGAACGAGACCGCGGGCTCGCTGCCTACCGTCGGCATATCCTATGGAACGGGCTCGGGGTGTATCTCCTGAACCACACCGTCGCCTCGCTGCTTGCGATTCATTTCGGCGCGAGCAACCTTCAGCTCGGCTATATCACCTCGGCGTTTCATATCGCCGGACTCGCCGCGTTGTTGGTGCCGCGTTTGCTGGCCGGGAGAAACATCGGCCGCGTGTATTTCGGAGCATGGATGCTCCGCGGCGTGATCTGCCTCGGTTACGGCGCGCTGTTTTTTCTTGAAGGCCAGGTCGCGGTCGTTACCGTTATGGTTGTCTTCACCGCGTTCGCGGTAACGCGTGCGGTCGGGATCGCGATGGTACACCCTGTTCAGCGCACCATCGTTCACGACCGCGAGGCCGGCGGCGTGGTAGTGGGAATCAACATTCGGCTCTCGATCACGCAGATGCTGTCGCAACTGCTGAGTTTTTTACTGCTATCGGTGCAGGCCTTCAGCGGGCTGCTGGGGCTCGTAGGCCTCACCTATATCGGCGCAACCATGAACACCGTCGCCGCTTCGTACCTCAGGCGGATCCCGAGCCGCGAAACCGTTGAGTATCAGCCGGGGCGGGGTGTGATCCCGACCGTGCGAGAAGCACTGCAGAAGCGCAGTCGCGCGCACGCGCTCTGGATTCACTGGCTGAGTATGGCGATCGTAGTGCTGTTCGGATTCCATATCCCGTATCTTCGACGAGTGGTCGGCATGCCGGACAACCTGGTGTTCTTGTACATGTTGTTCGGCGGAGTTGCCTCGATAGCGGCGGGAGTCGTGCTCAAGCCGTTCGCGGATACCTTCGGCGATCGCCCGATCGTGATACTCGCGAGTGTCTCCACTATCGTACTCGCGCTTGTCTGGACCATTTTACCGGGAGAGTTGCCGTACCAGTTCTACTACGCGATGGGCTTTGCAACCTTTTTCCTCTACAAGCTGCTGCTGATTATTCAGAACAGCGTGTTCGTGAAATCGATTCCGGAACATGAGCGAATCAGCTACTCCGCGATGGCGCAGTTTTTCACCGCCGCCGGGGCGCTTGTGGTAGGCCTTATCGGCGGAGGACTCGCCGACTTACCGGTGATGCGCGCCGCCCCGGCCGGGCTGCACATGTTCAGCCTGACGTACCTTCTGCTCGTCGTGATCGCGGGTGCGAACCTCGCCTTTGGACTGAAGATGCGAGAGCGAGGCAGTTTGTCGCTAAAGGAGAGTACCGCGATTCTGCTTTCGGCCAAGAACCTAAAGGCCTTTCTCGATATCTACCAGCTCGAATCCAGCGAAGACCCGGTCAAGCGCGAAGCTACGCTACTCTCGCTGGAGCGCAGCGACACGCTCGTCGCAACCGGCGAACTCAGCAAACGGCTGCGCTCGCCGCGCGTTTCGGATAGGGAGCGTGTCTTGCGCTCGTTGTACTCGTACCCCCGGCCCGAGCTTCTGGGACAGGTACTCGATGAGGCCCAAGACGCGGATTCATATACCCAACGAGTCGCAATCTTCGCGCTCGGGGCGTACTCCGACCCGTCGATCGCACCGGTGCTGCGAGAGCTCGTTGCAAACGAGGAGCCGGTCGAGACGGTTGCGGTGGCGTTGAAGTCTCTCGCGCGGATCGGCTCGCGCAGCGAGCTAGGTACCGTGCAGCGGTTTCTTTCCGGCCGGTCGCTTCCGGTTCCGGCCGAGTTGGATCTGGTGGTTGCGCTCTCGATCATGGACGAAAGCGGGGGCTGGCTCGCGAATGTGTTCACGATCGCCGCCCGGCATCCGACACAACGGTACAAACAAGCGGTGTACGGCATTGCCGCACGCAGCGTGGAACCGGACACGGGGTTGTACGAACTCTTGTATCTCGAGAATCAGGAACCCGGCTCGGGATTTCGCGAACTCCTCGAGGAGGCCCGTCACTTTGCGCCGATCGACCGCGCACGGGAGCAACTCAGCCGGCTCTACGAGGAGGGCCGCTACACCGAACTCTCCGCGATCTACGCCGGTATCGCCGCAGCGCTTTCGCCTGTTGTTCTGCCTGTTGAGCAGGAGTATTCGGCCGCGTCGCGTGCGTTACGCGACGCGCTGACCGCGCCGCACCCGGGGGTTACCGACCCGTCGGATGCGGTCGCGGCTCTATACTTCCTGTACTACCTCTTCGAGCACTCGGAGTACAATCCCTAAGCGGTTACCACCGCGCCGGCGCGCAAAACCGCGCTGAGCGGCGTGTATTTCGGGTGCTGCTCGGTGTTAATGAAGTACACCTCGCCTCGGTGTTTCCAGGCCTCACGGATCGCGAACTCAACCAAGTCGCTCATCCCCGCCTTCTGAGCAGCGACAGTGTCTGTCGGTGCATGATCGCTGAGCTCTATGTCTTCGGTAACCGGGTCGAAACTACCCCAAACCGGCTTAGACGGATCCACGAACAGCGTATCGACCTGGCCGCGCCCGGCGGCAATCACGATGTCGCGGAGATCGACGCTCGACTGATTCCGGCCGAGCTCTCTCTCGAATCTCTCGAGCGCCTGTTCCAGATCGCGACCGATCTCCGGCTCTATCAGCTCCCAGGCGCGTCGATGCAGATCGGGCTCGTCGATTCGCTCGGGACTTCCCGGCACATACTGATCGTGGATCACCGAGTACCCACTGTGTTTACGATAAAAGCCCACGAGATACTCGACACCTGCGAGAACCAGCGGCAGCCCGCTCTCGGATAGTCGAGAGCGTACCACCGAGTCTACCTGTTCGAGAAACTCGCGCACGTACTTCTTGTTCTGCTCGTCACCGGGGAAATGCCCGTGCGCCACCGTCCCGGGGGCCTTCCCGGTTCCGCTGCTCGAGGTATGCGAACTCAGGTTACGCTCGAACTCAAGCGGTTTGAGATACTCTTCGAGATTCTTCGGCACTCCGTTGAGTCGCACCGGCGAAAACGAGTAGCGCGTCGCCTCGTAGAGTCTAACGTCTTTGAGGTTGATCGCCAGCACGGCAAATCGCCCGTCGGCGCGCTGCAGCTGCAGTATCGGGGCCAAGGCAAACTGCTCATCGACGCGGCATACGCGCAACGGCCGCACCGGCAGACTAAAGGTTCGGAACATCTCGGGGTTCACAAACACGGCGTATCCCCGCGCGCCTCCCTGCCACGGGGCAGGTTTCTCCAACTCCCGATGCACCGGCTGCATGAGCTCACGGATCTCGCCGGCGGTATAGCCGCGCGCCACCAGAATATCCTCAGCTTCGCGAACCATGTTCTTGAGCCCGATCAGGTTCTCGGTCTCACGCTTTGTGTTATGCTCAATCGGCAGCACAAGCGTCACGCACGGCGCCCGCGCATCGCCCGATATTGCATCCATCGCCTCGGCAATCGAAAACTGCAGCATGCGAAACCTCCTCGCCTGTGTAGTTTAATACCACTATGCTCTAGTGTGTCGCCATAAACCGGGAACCGTCAAGCAACAGTTACGCATCCCACAGGTACGCATCGCCTGAGCTGCGCCTGCGCGCGGCCAGTTGACGGCGGAAATATTTTCGGGCATCATGCAGGCTATTCAAGAGGGCCCATAGCTCAGTTGGTTAGAGCAGCGGACTCATAATCCGTGGGTCGTGAGTTCAAGTCTCACTGGGCCCAGTATCATTCCCGTCGGCACCCCTCGCTACGAATCAACACAAATCCCGAACGGGTTGGTATACGCAACGCCGTTCGGGCCGTAGAGTTCCGCCCGAAGGTAGCTGCCGAGGTTGGGTGTTTCACGGTACGGGATCACTGCACCCTGCGCGATATAGCGGCCGTCGGAAACCCACCTAACGGTGTACTCTCCCGTCCCGCGCACCGTGAGCGTTCCGGCCGCTCGGTCGTGGAGAACCTCGGCAATCGCGGGCGCGCCACCGCCGTTTTTGAAGTAAAAGCTCCCGGTCTCCATCGCTCGGCGAACCGCCGACTCTGTCGCCTCCTCGAGCGGAAAGACGTTATACGCTCCCCCGAAATGCGCCATCCGGTGAAAATCGTCGTTCGCGAACCCCCAGACGGGCCGCTGCGGCATCAGTTCGGTGAGGATCTCGTCCCATAGCGCGCGGTCCATTGCGTAGCGATCGTTTTGGTTCACCACCTCGAGACCCACAAGGTGATCATACGCTCGATAAAGCGCCGCATACCACTCGGCCGGGTAATCGTAACGACCCGGGTGAAAAAGAACCGAGAGCCCGCCCTTCGCGGCGATGCCGTCCAGCACCTCCTCTTCGGTTACCGCGGTCGGCGGCAAGCCCATACGTCCGATAAACGGACGATAGGTGCGCCCGTTGATGTTATACTCGCTGAAGTAGCTCCCGAGATGGTGCGTGTCCGAGATCTCGTTGCCCTTAATCGCGACCATGCCCAACTCCTCGGGGTCACGACCGTACTCTATCCAGGGCCAGGTGACGTAGTTGTGGTCGGTGATCGAGAGAATACTGTAGCCCGCTTCACGGTACTCGTCGATCACCCGCCGCACGCCGTGCCATCCGTCGCTGTTGCGCGTATGCGTGTGAAGGTTGGCCTTATGTTGCTCTGCGCTTCCCCACTCCACCGCGGAATACGGATTCTGCAGGACGGCATCCGGCCGCGCCGGCGACAATACCTCGCTGATCGGCTCCGGCGGTTCCGGCACCGTGGGCTCCACCGTTGAACGGCACGCCTGCACCACCGTCGGCAACACAGCTAAGGCCACGATCAATAACGCCCGGCTCCGGCGAAACCGGCTCATCGCCATGACCGGATCTCGAGCGAAAACCGTTTTCTCCAGCACCCCATACCTCTCATCTCCGCCGTACTTCCCGCGAACCTGCACGGGCTGCACGACGGGCTGCACGACACTCGCGACGAAACCGGTCGGTCTGTGTTAGGATTACATCCTATGAGTTCTACACCTAATCTTCAACGTCGTGCGGTCTATCCGCTGCTCGCGATTCTTGCGCTCGGGACGGTCACGATCGGGGCGGTTGTGTTCGGCTTTGCCTTGGCAAACGAGATTCCGTCGGTAGACGCGCTTAGGCTCACCCTTGCCGCGGGAGGGGCTGCGCTCGTGGTCGCGCTCGCAGCCGCACTTGTAGTTCATGGGCGTCTCGCCGGTGCGCAGCGCTCGCTTGTAGAGCTGAGCACCGCGTTCGCGGAGATCGAGAACGGAGAGCGTGAGTTTCACTCCGTTTTCGAGCCTTCTCATCACAAGATACTCGGCACGCCGGCGGCACGTATCGACCATTTTGTCGAGAAGCTCGGCGGTGTTCTCGGCACCATTAAGGGCGGTAGCTCATCGGCCGGCGAGAGCATGACCGAGCTACGAGAAACGCTTTTCAAGACCACCGGAGAACTGAACCGGATTGCCGACAGTATTCGTGACACCGACGACAATATTCGCCGCCAGCTCGAGGGGCTCGATACCTCCGGGGAAGCCGTGAGCGAGATCAGCACCAACATCAGCAATCTCAACCACGAGATCTCGGAGCAAACCTCGGCGACCACCGAGTCTTCCGCGGCGGTTGAGGAGATGATTCAAAGCATCTCTTCGGTCACCGATCATACCGAAAACCTCGAGAAGGAGTTTGCCGGGCTTGTATCAACCGCCGAGGACGGAAAGCAGGAACTCGCGAAGGTTACCTCCGAGATCAAACAAATAGCCGAGCAATCCGAAACACTGCTCGAGGCCAACTCGGTTATCTTGCATATCGCGGCGCAGACAAATCTACTCGCGATGAACGCCGCGATCGAGGCGGCTCACGCCGGCTCAGCCGGCGCAGGGTTTGCCGTTGTCGCGGACGAGATCCGCGAACTCGCACAACGCTCCTCGGGGCAAGCGGGCGAAACGGCGCGCGAGCTCAAAGAGGTTAAAAACCGAATCGACGACATGGTGCAGTCGTTCGGCCGCACCGAGAGGGCGTTTGAACGAGTCCTCAGCAGTATTCACTCGGCAAACGATCTCCAGCAACACATCAAGAGCGCCATGGTAGAGCAACGCGAGGGCAGCGCTCAAACGCTCTCGGCGCTGGAGGTGCTCAACAACTCGATTCACGAGATCCAGGAGCGCTCCGACGCGATCGACCGCGAGTCGAACCAAGCGCGAGAACAGTTCGCCAATCTACAGGGCTTCAGTCGCGAGATTCAGCAAAAGACCGAGCACATCCGCAGCGCCACCGACGCGTTACGTACCTCGGTGGAACGCGCGGCCGGGCTCGCGATGCACAACGAGGAACAGGTTCATCAGATCGGTAACTCCCTCGGTGCACTGCAGGTGGCGGAGCAGTGGACGCACGCCGACAAGGTGATGTCCTGGACCGATGAACTCTCGGTATCGGTTGAAACCTTCAACGCGCACCACCAGAACATCATTAATATGCTGAACGAGCTCTACCTCGCGGTACAGGAAGAGCGAGGAGAAGCCGATGTGGGTCCTATTCTCGAGCGTTTGACCGAATACGCGGGCTATCATTTCGGGTGCGAGGAACGCGCGTTCGAGCAGTTTGGGTATCCCGAGTGCGAGCATCACAAGCAGCAACACGCCGAACTCGTGGAGCGAGTTGAGGAACTCAAGCGCCGCTACGAACAGGGCAGCATCTCGGTTGTGTTGGAGACCTTGCAGCTACTGCGCAGTTGGCTGCTTGATCATATCAAGCAGTGCGACAAACGGTATCGCTCGTTCTTCGCAGACAAGCCGGTTGAGCCGTTCCTTGAGCGCGAGACACAAAACAGCACCGCAACGGGAGAGGAAGCGGGCGCGGTTTAGCAGGCTCCGCCACGGAGCTCGGCCGGTTCCAGCCCCGCCGCCGCCAAAACCGGCGCCCATGCGGCCGGCACCGGTAGCGTGCACTCGAGTTGCTCACCCGTTACGGGGTGTCGAAACCGCAGTAACGCGGCGTGCAGAAACAAATCACGAGCACCGAAGTGATCCTCGATCACATGGTTGAATCGGCGATGTCCGTAGCGGCGGTCGCCGACGATCGGGCTGCCGAGCGCGCGCGTATGCAGGCGCGCCTGATGCTGTCGGCCGGTGACGAGCTCTAGTTCGAGAATTGAAACCGCTGCGTCGTCGGACGACAACACCTCGAGATCAAGCAGCCCTGCAGCAAGAACACGATATCGCGTCACGGCGTCGGTTTGCCCACGCCTGCCTTGGCGCTTCTTCAGCGGCCGGTCGATCGTGCCGTGGTCGGGTTGCGGCCGGCCGTGTACGAGCGCGAGGTAGCGTTTTTCCAGTTCCAAAGAGCGAAAGAGCTTAGAAAGCGTCCCGGCGACCTCGGCGCTTCGCGCAAACACTAAGAGCCCCGATGTCTTCCGGTCGAGCCGGTGCACCGTGAAGAAACGCGCGCCGTACTGCTTCTGCAGGATGCCGAGACAGGTGGGCTCGTGGCGCTCGAACTCGTTTTGGTGCACCATGAGCTCGGCCGGCTTATCGAGCACCACGAGATACTCATCCTCGAACACAACACGGAGCCCGTGCTCCAGGTCACGATCACCCACCGCGTGCCTTACTCATTTCGCGGGACGCGCACCGAGTGACCACTCCTTCACCGCGCGCGCGAGCTCACGGCCTCGCTCCTTGAGCGTTTCGATATCGTTTTCGCGCGGACGTCCGTGAAACTCGACCGGCTCTATGAACTTCCAGTTCATCTTGAGTCGTTCATTGATCTCATCGAGCTCCTTCTGCGCGCCGCCGGACCAGCCGTACGACCCGAAGCGCAAGCAGACGCGGTTCTGGATCTTCTTCTTACCGATCTCGTCGAGCGCGGCCGCCATCGGGGGGAACATCTTGTACTCGTAGGTAGGCATCCCGAGCACGATGCCGGAACACTGCAGCGCCGACTCGAGCACGAAACTCAGCCCGGTCTCCGGAACGCGGTGAACGTGCGTCGGCACACCTTCAGCCTCGATTGCGTCTACCAAGGGTCTTACCGCTTGCTCGGTCATGCCGTACATGCTTCCCCACACAACCGTGACCTCGGGCTTCGCCGGCCCCTTCGCGTACGAGGTGAGGCGCTTATAGTCGCGGACCACGCGCTGCGGATCGCGGCGCCACACAATGCCGTGGCCCGGAGCGATAATCCGCACATCAAGTGCGTCGACCTTCTCGATCGCTTTCTGAGTGGGCGCCGAAAACGCCGAGACGATGTTCGCGTAGTAGCGCTCCATCTCGCGCTCGAAGAACTCAATGTGCTCTTCCTGCAGCGTGTCGTCGTACGGGGCGTCGTCCGAGACCGCGCCGAACGAGCCGAACGCGTCGCAGGGGAAGAGCGTCTTACTCTTGGTGTCGTAGGTCGCCATCGTCTCGGGCCAGTGTACGTTTGGAATATCTTCGAATGCCAGTACCCGACCGTCGCCGAGGTCGAGCGTGTCGCCCGACTTCACGGTGTGTACGTTGTCGACAATGCCGTAAAACGCCTCGAGCAACGGCTTCGCGCGCTCACTGCAGTACACCGTGAACTCGCCACGAAGCTTACGGAACGCGTCCAGCCAGCCGGAGTGATCGGGCTCCATATGATTGATGATCACGTAATCGATATCCTCGAGTTTGACCTGCATTTCATCGAGCTGCGCGAACAAGGTCTCGGGAACGCCGTCCCAGTCGCACACGCCGTCGATAATCGCGCACTTCTCGCCCTTCACAACGTAGGAATTGAGCGATACGCCGTTCGGAATCGGCCAGAAGCCTTCGAAGAGAATGTCATGGACGTTGGCCGATAGACGATAAATTCCGTCGGTTACTTTTGTGGTTCGCATAGTAGTTCCTCGCTTGCTGTGAGAATAATACCGCCACGCGACAATTTCAAGGACAACGCGTTACTCAGTTCCTCAGTGACTCAGTGTCGTACTCAGTGTCGGCCGGAGGCTACCGACAGAAGCCGGACTTGATCGAGCGACAAGCAGACGCTACGATGTCACGTACTCATGAGCCGTGATGCACCTCACACCGCTACCCGACCGCAGGGTCCTGAAACGCCGCTTTACCTCGCACCGATGGTTACGCTCACCCACGCCGGGGTACGACATCTCATAGAGGAGTACGGTGGGTGCGACCGCTACTACACCGAGATGATCAGCGCCGAGGCGATCACGGCTCACAGCGAGTTCAGGAGCTGGTACCTCGATCTGCAGCCCGCGCCGGAACGCACGATCTACCAGTTTCTGTTCCGGGACGCCGAGGCGATCGCGCGGGTGGCGGCCGAGGTGGCCGAGCTTGGCGCGCTGGGGATCGATCTGAACATGGGCTGCAGCGCTCCGCATATCGCGCGAGGCGGCGGCGGGATAGCCTGGATGCAGCGGCCGGATGAGGCTCGGCGCGCCGTGGCGGCGGCGCGCGCGACCGCACCGCGCGCAAAGCTCTCGGTTAAGCTGCGACTCGGCGAGCGGCGCGCGGTCGAACCGGTCGCGGAGTTCGCCGAAGCGCTTTGTCGTGAAGGCCTCGATGAGATCACGCTGCATCCCAAGACCCGCAGCGAGCCGGAGTCGCGTCCGGCCGATTGGCGTTTCATCGCCGAGCTGCAGGAACGGGTACCGGTGCCGGTGAACGCCTCCGGCGGCGTCACGAGCGTGGAGCTACTTCACCGAAGAATCGACCGGTTCCGGCCGGCCGCGGTGATGATCGGCCGCGAGGCGATACGCTCACCGTGGATCTTCGCGCACGCGCGCGGCCGGCGGATAGAGGTCGATCGCCGAGTTGCAGCCGACCGGTTCCTCGAACTCCTGGTGCAGCACCAGCCGCCCGAGTTTCACGCCACCCGCGCCAAGCGCTTCTTTCAGTACTACACCCAGCCGCTACGCTGGGGTGCGCGCCTGTTTCAGACGCTAAAGAAATGCGCCTCACTTGCCGAAATCCGAATGCAGGTACACGAATACCTCGAGCAGCATCCCGAGGAGCGGTTCCCGGGCGTCGGCGCCGGTTCCGACGTTGCGCTTTGCGAGCTCGGCGAGCTCGGCGAGTTCGACAAAGCTCGACACGCGTCGGGTGTGACGCCGTCGCGACATGGGCTATAGTGCTATAGTAGAGATATCGTGCATAACCCGTATGGCTACCCCGCTCGAAGCGGCTCCCTGTCGCGAGTGTGGCTGATCATTATCGCTCTCCTCGTACTTCCGGCCGCCACCACCGCGGTTGCGTCGCAGGTTCGCCCGGTATACTTCGACCGTTCCGCGGAGGTTGTGCTTCCGGTGGGCTACCGCTCCGATCGACAGTACCCGGTCTTTGTGGTATTGCCGCCGACCGGGGCGCGCGCTTCGCACATGGCTCGGCGGATGGGGCTGGATCCCGAGCGGCAAAGCGAGTTTATTCTGGTGTTCCCCGCCGGCCGGCCGCTTCGAAGCGAGTATCTTCCGGATTTTGTTCGTTTCGTCGAGTGGTATGAGGAGCGACTCTTTGCCGATCTCGACCGAGTCTTCGACAACTACAACGCGAACCCCTCGGAGGTCTATCTAGGGGGCTACTCGCTCGGAGGCGATCTCAGCTGGGCGCTCTCGGCTCGTAACCCGGACCGCTTCGCCGGCGCGGTGATGGCCGGCACGCGCACTTCATACCCGGTAAACGACGCGACGCTTCAACGAATGCGCGAAAGCGGGTACCGCGGGGCGTTTCTGATCGGCACCCGTGAGGATCGGGCGCGCTACGACGGCATAAACTACGTGCGCAATCGGCTCGAGCGCGCCGGCGTCGAGAATCGCTACGCCGAGTATCCCGGCGCGCATGTGATGCCGCCGACCTCTCGCTTGCAGGCAAAAATCGCGTACGTGACCGAGGTCGACGATCTCCCGAGCAGCGACGAACTCCGCACCGCGACCGCAGCCGGCTCGACATCGGACGCGAGCAGCTCTCGTCCGGGGCGACCGGCCCCGGGCCGCGAACCCCAGCCGATCCCGACCGAGGTTCTGCAGCACCACCTCACGCGCCCCAGTAGCGACCGCGTCGGGGTTCGTTTCGGTCTGCCGGCCGAGGTGGGGTCGGAGGGCTGGCAAGCCGCCCGCGAGAACGAACTGCGACTCCGCGTAGAGTGGCCGTGGTCGCGCTATTACCTCGGAACCATGGCCACGTTCGCCGGCAGTGAACTCTCAACCGGACTGCGTAATCGGCGGATTTCACAAGAGCTCGTGTTCGGCCTCGGCCCGGAAAGCACAACGGACAGCGAAGGCGGCTTTTTCGCCGCCGGCCTCGGGTGGGACTGGCTTCGGACATTCGACGACGACCGCGAGGCGCTGCGCGAGTTCGATATTCTCTTGGTGCGAGGCGACCGAAATCTCGGCATGCTTCCGGAGCGTTGGCACGGCGATCGGCGCGTTGATTCGCTCTTGACGCTACGCTACACCATTCCGCGCGGAAGCGGCACGGAGTTTCTCGCCCCGCATGTCTTTAACCTTCGAGCGCATTATCTTCTGCGGCTCGCGGAGTTCGTCGTGATCGATCTCGGGGCCGGTTCGTACACCCTGCAGAACCGCTCGGTGTCCGACGCCGGCGCACTCACCGAGGCGCTCGACCATCGTCTGGAATGGGAACTCGGCTTCGGAGTTCGGGCGCCCGCTCCGTTTTTGTGGCGCGTCGGCCACCGCGGAACGGCCGAGCGCGCGCTGCCTGACGGAGAGTTCGCGTACCGGCCGAGTTGGAACCTTATGCTCGAGTACAGCTTCTAACGCGCCGAATCGATCTCGCCTTTTCATGACTGCTTTGCTTATATTTTAGCAAAACATGCTTCGCACCGCGTGCGCCGCACGCATGCGAACGAAAAAGGAAGGGATACCATGTCTCATACCCCCTCATATACCTGCTCGTATTCGCTGTTCGACGACACTCGCGCTGCGTTTCTTCGTGCGATCGTGGCTCTGGTGATGATCGCGGCCTTGTTCGGCGTCGGGGCTCCGGCCTGGGGCGCGGGAGGAGCGGAAACCCGCTCCGAAAGCGCCGATCCCGCGGCCGGCGACGAGGAGCGCGAGCGAAACATTACGGTGCATTCCGGTCAAGTGCCGCTCGAGATCAACTACATGACCGCCGATGAGGCCGCCGAACTCGGCTACGAAGCCGCTACACTCGCCGGGGGCTGTTTCTGGTGCATGGAGCCTCCGTATGAGGAACTCGAAGGTATCATCGAGATCACCTCCGGCTTCAGTGGAGGCGATCTCGAGCACCCTCGGTATCGTCAGGTGACCGCCGGCGGAACGGGTCACATCGAGGTGGTGCAGCTCATTTACGATCCTGAGCTGATAAGCTATTCTGAAATCCTCGATATCTACTGGGTGAATGTCGACCCTCTCGACGACGGGGGGCAGTTCTGCGACCGTGGGGAGATCTATCGAAGCGCAATCTTCTATCACAACGACGAACAGCGCAGCATCGCCGAGGAATACAAGCGCCGGCTCGATGAGTCCGGCAGGTTCGATGCGCCTATCGTCACCGAGATTCGGGAGTACGAGGAGTTCTATCCGGCCGAGCAGTACCACCAAGGGTATGCCCGAAGAAACCCTGTGCGCTACAACTTCTACCGCTCGCGTTGCGGTCGCGACCCGCGCTTAGCCGAACTCTGGAGAGATTTCGAGCCTTGAACGGAGCAATGGGGTATGGAAACAGCTGAGCCGCTCTACCGCGTCGGGATCGAGATGAGGTTTCGCGATCTCGACGCTTACGGACATGTGAACAACGCCGTCGTATTCAACTACCTAGAGGTCGCACGAGTGCGGTTTCTCGGAGAACACTTCACGGTTGAGCCTCAGGATGACGAGCCGTTGTACTTGGTAAAACGCGCCGAGTGCGAGTACAAGCGTCCGATCCCGCTGCTCGACCGGATCTACATCGAGCTGCATCTCGAGGAGCTTCGAAGCAGCAGTTTTCGGCTCGGCTATCGGCTCTGCGACCGCGACGGCACCGAGTATGCCCGGGCCGAAACCGTGATGGTGACGGTAGACTCGAGGTCCGGCCGCCCGACCCGCGTGCCGGATTGGCTACGCAGCCGGCTCACCACTGCCGATCACAACTCGGAACTCGGGTACACCGCGGACGGCAGCTCCCTCGGGTAGCGATACTCGCGCCCCTCCCCGTCGCGCAGGATGTAGCTCTCTCCCTCGATGCCGTGAAACGCGATCTCGAGGTTCAGTTTCCCGCCGGCCCCCGGTTGATCGAGCGCGTACACCGGCAACGCCGGCCCCGAGACGCGCATCCGCAGCCGGCGCATCAGTTCCAGCCCCTCCTCGATCGAGACCCGCAAATGACGCGTACCGGCCGCGAGGTCGGCCTGAAACAGGTAGTACGGCTTTACACGCAGCTGCAGCAACCCCTTGAACAGCGCAGTGAGCGTTTCGAGGTCGTCGTTGACACCGCGGAGCAACACGCTCTGATTCAGCACCGGAACCCCGTGCCGTTGCAGCCGACGCAGAGCGGCGGCGCAGTCAGGAGTAAGCTCGCGCGGATGGTTTACCTGCGTCACGAGCCACAACCCCTCCCGGCGCCCGAGTGCGGCGGCGAGACGCTCATCTACCCGACTCGGCATCACGACCGGCACTCGCGTACAGACGCGCACGATATACGACGCGTTCACACGATAGAGCCGTTCCAGAATGGCCTCAAACCGTTCCGGCTCAATCGTCAACGGATCGCCACCCGAGAGCAGAAGCTCGGTAACCTGAGGTTGCCGCGCAAGGTACTCCAGAATCGCGTTCAGTTGCTCCTCGCTGATCGCCCCGGAGCCGCGCTCGGTGAAGTGCCGGCGAAAACAATGCCGGCAGTAGACCGCACACCGGTCGGTGGTAAGAATCAACGCTCGGTCGGTGTAGCGGTGTACCAGGCGATCGAGCGGTGCGTATCGGTGATCCTGTAGCGGATCATCGGTCTCGGCCGGAGCCCTATCGGTCTCGCTCGGCTGAGGGACAAACTGTGCAGCGATGGGATCGCAGGCAGGATCGCGCCTACGGGCAAGCGCCGCGTAGTACTCGGTTACCCGTTCGGGAAACGGCGTGCTCATAGCGGACGGGCGTTACGAACCGGGTTGTTTCGGGCAGTCGAGAAACCGAACCGCTACCTCGGGATCGCCGAGCTCGACCCACACTACATGGTAGGGCGAGGTCAGCGCCTGCGTTACGATCTCGTCCGGACCGGGTTCGCGGCGGGTTATCTCCACGACCAGCTCATCACCGCTATGGACGATAGAGCTCACCTCGATCGCGTAGCCGCCGGTCGGTCTACGCCCCATGAACGCCCCGATCACCACACCCTCCTCGAACGAGAGCTCGGGCGGTTGCGGCTTCGGCGTTCTTCGCCTATGGAGGCGATCCCATAGCGCTTCAAACTCCTCATGCGAGCGCACCACCGTGCACCACGGCTCATCGTAGCCCGCGTTGCTACCTCGCTCTAAGGTCTCAAACTCCACTGCGTCTCCGGATCTATTATGCTGTTCACCACGCGGCGCATTACCGGTTTGACCGTCGGCTGCGACGCAACCCGCAACAAACAACACGGCCGCGGCTACAAAAAACGACTTCATAGGTACCCCATACTATGTCACAGTTCGCCTCGTTCGTCACGTGCGCCACATCGCCCGACGAAGTCGCCCGCCGGCAACGCCCGACGGTGCGTCGGCGGTTCGTAGCCGGTGCCGGGTTTGAGCTCGGCGGAGTTCTGTGGTACAAAAGACCTCGGGAGCGGCTCGGGCCTCCCAGGCGCCCCAGGCGCCCATCCGCGAATGCGCCCGTGCGCCCATGCAGCCCATGCGGCTCGAGCACCCCAATCTCTCACCGTCAGGAGGCTCCCATGGGATACGCACCGGATACTCCCGAACGACCACGGCGCCTGCGTCGCAGCGCCACCGTCCGAGACATGGTTCGCGAAACCGAGCTTCGCCCGAGCGATCTCATATATCCCCTGTTCGTGCAGGAAGGGCTCGATCGCGAGCTGCCTGTGGACTCGATGCCGGGGGTTGCGCGGCGCGCACCGCTCGACGCCGCCGCACACGCCGCTGCAGCGTATGAGCTCGGGGTGCCGGCGGTGCTGTTGTTTGGTATTCCCGGCGAGAAAGACGCATTCGGAAGCGGGAGCTACGCCGAGGACGGTGTGGTGCAGCAAGCCGTTTCCGCGATCAAGCGACGCTGTCCCGAGCTCGTGGTCATTACCGATGTCTGCCTCTGTGAGTATACCGACCATGGGCACTGCGGCGTCTTGAACCGCGATCGGGCGCCGGAGCCGCTGCGCGGTTTGCCATACGATTACGTCCTCAACGACGACACGCTCGAGCTCTTGCAGCGCATCGCGGTCTCGCATGCCGAGGCCGGCGCAGACATTGTGGCGCCCTCGGGCATGATCGACGGTATGGTTGCGGCGATACGAACCGCGCTCGACGCCGGCGGTTTCCAGGACCGCAGCGTCATGTCGTACGCGGTGAAGTACGCGTCTGCGTTTTACGGGCCGTTTCGCGATGCAGCCGACGGCGCGCCCCGGTTTGGCGACCGTAGAACACACCAAATGGATCCGGCCAATGCCGCCGAAGCGCTCCGAGAAGCCGATCTCGACAGGCGCGAAGGCGCCGACTTTCTGATGGTCAAACCCGCCCTCGCGTACCTCGACGTCATCTATCGCATCAAACAACGCTTCCCGGAACTGCCCCTCGCCGCCTATAACGTCAGCGGCGAGTACAGCATGGTGAAGAGCGCCGATGAACACGGCAGACTCGACGGAAGCGCGGCGCAGTGGGAAGTGATGACCGCAATCAAACGCGCCGGTGCCGACCTTATCGTTACATACGCAGCCTACGAGCTCGCACGCAAGATGCGCGACCGGCACTCGGGAGCAGATTGACGACCGGCAGCCCCGTGCGCACCCGCCCGGGCGCAGGCCCGGAGCAGGATTCGGCGCAGGTTGAGGTTGCGTCCGCGCTTTCCGGCGTCGTATACTGAGAGCGGTATGAGCAAAGACGACCGTAACGCCGAAAACCCGAGCGGCCGTTCGTTTCCCGAGAATCTGGCGGGCTACTTTCTGATCTCCAGCACCGATCTGAGCGACCCTAATTTCTATCGCACCGTGGTCTTGATCGTTGAGCACAACGCCGACGGTGCGTTCGGGTTGGTCGTAAACCGTCAATCCGACGTTCGTCTCGGGACGCTCCTTACCGAACTCGAGGACAGCCCGGCTCAGGACATCCTGGTTCAGATCGGAGGTCCACTACAGCAAGAGTACTTATTCGTGTTGCACGCGGAACTTCCGGGATACCGTGCTTCGGAACACGCCACCCATCCCGCCGAAGGCGTGGTGTTCGAGCCCGCTACCGAACCGCTGGTAGAGTACCTCGGCTCGGCGTGGGCCGGTCTGCCGGCGGCACAGCGCCCTCCGTTCCGCATCTATGCCGGCTACTCCGGCTGGGGGCCCGGCCAGCTGGAGACCGAGCTGCAACAGGATGCCTGGTTTGTTCATCCGGCCAATGCGGGGATCGTGTTTCATCCCAATCCCGAAGCGGGGTGGAAGGATGCACTCGGCGAAAAAGGCGCGTTCTACCGCATCGTCGCCGATACCGGGTACATGCCGTCGATGAACTAGGCCGGTCTCACCCACCGTCCTCGGCGCCTATCCAACGAACGATCGTGTCTTTGAGCTTCTCTGAGGTAACCGGCTTGGTCACGTAGTCGACCATTCCGGCGGCCAATGCGTCTCGAACGTCCTGCTCCAGACCCGCTCCGCTCAGCGCCACGATCGGAGGCAGCGCAGCACCTCGCTGAGAAAGCCTGCGCGCGGTCTCGACTCCCCCTATCTGCGGCATCTGCAGATCCATCAACACGATCTCGAAGCCGGCAAGGTCGTCGCGCGCGAGCACCTCGCGCCCGTCGCCGGCAGTCTCGACGACGCATCCCAGGCTCTCGAGTTGTCGAGCCACAACTCGCCGGTTGAGCGTATCGTCCTCAACCAGAAGCACCCGAACCCCCGCTCGTAACTCGCCGGGTTCTCGCCCGCTGCGCGCTCTCTCGGTCTCAACCGAGTCGCCCGGCCTGGTGTCGGCCGGCGGTAGCGGTATCAAGACCCGGAACTCGCTCCCGCGGTTCTCCTCGCTGTTGACCTGAATGCGCCCCCCCATGCGCGTCACCAGCCCACGAGTAATCGAAAGGCCGAGTCCGCTGCCTTGGTGACCGCGCGATGAGGTACGCGCCGGGCCGACCCCGTGGCGCCCCTCTACCTGGAAAAACGGATCGAACAGCGTTGGGAGGCTCGCGGAGGGGATTCCGATGCCGGTGTCACGAACCGTAAAACATACCTGCGCCGACCCGCTGTCTGCGGCGCGCGCGACCGAGACCGTGATTTCGCCCCGCGCGGTATACTTGACCGCGTTCGAAACGAGATTGTACAGCACCTGTCGAACCCGGGTGCGGTCGCCGAGCACGACACGAGGCAGGTCCTCGGCAAGATCGATCCGAAACGCAATTCCCTTGCCTTCAGACTGCGCCCGAAACACCTGCTCGATGTTCTCGAGCACCTCGGTGAGGTCGAACTCCTCCTGACGCAACTCGGCGTGCCCTGCCTCGATCTTGGCCAAATCGAGAATGTCGTTGACGATCTCGAGCGCCGCATCGGTAGCGGCGCGCACCGTTCGCGCGTGCTCCCTCGCTGCCGAGGCCTCGATCGAGTCGGCCTCCAGCAGAAGCTCGGTAGATCCGAGGATAGCGTTCAAGGGCGTTCGAATCTCGTGGCTGAGACTCGCGATGAACTCACTCTTCGCTTCATTCGCACGGTCTGCGCGTCGTAACGCGCTTTGAAGCCGCATCTCTATCGCACGGCGTTCTCGGTTATCGGCGAGCAGGCACGCGTATCCGATAACGTCGTCACGACTCGAGAGAAGGACCGCGGAGGAACACACCACCGGGAAACACATATCGGAGCGCATCAATTGAAACTCGGCCGGGCTTCCGTGCGGGGCGCCCCTCCCGCTCACCAACTGTTCGATGAAGGCGTCTCGGTGCGGCGGAATGATAAAACTCTCGATCGGGGTGCCGTACGCGTACGAGCCGCGCGTGTTCAGCAACCGCTCACCAGCTGGGTTAAGATCGCGAATGCGAAATCGTTCATCGAGCACGATCGCGGCGACGTTGAGGTTGCCGAGCACCACGTCGGCGGCAGTCTGAAGCGACACCCGGAGCACGCGGTACTTCACGACCACCACCCAGATCACGGCCGCTGCCGGGGAGAGCGCGACCGGGAACATGGGAGGCACCGTGAGCGCGATGTACTCAAGCGCGGTGGCGCCGAGCCCCACCAACAGCAAGGTACCGAACACAATATGCGCGTATCGTGTGATCGTGCGGTTGCGGTGCTGAGTAAAGCGGCTGAGGATAAACGCCGGTATCAACATCGCACCCAAAGCGAAAACCGAGTACGCAACCGATACCGGGTGAGCGGTATGAATGCCTACCCAGCCCCGAACCGTCAAGACGAAACTCCGGTACGGAAAGCCGATATCGAATACCAGAAACAGAGCGATGAACGCCGCGGTGGGGGCCCACAACGCGAGTTGCACCGTTACGCGTCGTGTTAGCTCAGCGCGCTCGGCCAAACGCAGCAGGTACAGCGCCAGCACCGGCGGGGTGAGCACCACGAAGACATGCGCCACCCGGTAGAGCTGCATCGCCGACTCGGCGGTATCGGCCTCGTAGAACAGCACATGCATCCCGTTGGCGAGCGCCATGAGTCCGCACACCGTTGCAAACAGCCGGTTTTGCATCGAGTAAGCGTTCTGATGGAGCGCGTACACGCCCAATGCGCTGAACGCGAGAGTTAAGGTATACGCTACGAGCGCAAGTGCGTTCATGGTGCGGGTTGATTCCTTTTTTTTGCTTTGGCCGAATCTCCGAGAGGCGCTGCGCACGATATCGCGACCGTGAGCAAGAGCCCATAGTCACGCATTCACCTTTGCGCTTCACTATATCACCTCCGGGCCCAGCTAACAATCACCGTCGCCTCATAGCCGGGGCACCGCCGGG